>CAZNTY010000521.1:0-4094 GCA_964576085.1 uncultured Undibacter sp.
GATCATCCCAGGGATTCATTGTCTTACCCTCTCCCCTTGTGGGGAGGGTAAAGCAAGAATGCTGCGTCGTGGTGCAATCATTTGTGGCTCTCCGGATGTACCTCGTACCCAGACTCCTCGATCGAGCCTGCACCCATCCAGCCCCACACCAGCACGACATCCTCATTCGACGTGTTGTTGAAGCCGTGCCAGCAGCCGCGCGGCGAATAGACCACGTCGCCTTCGACCGAGGGCTCATTGCCGTGATCGGTGTAGATCTCACCCCGGCCTTTGAGCACGATGAAGAATTCATCGCAGTTGTGGTGACGGTGGTTCTCGTGTCGCGCCCCGGGCTTGAGTACCGTCCAGCCGACGACGTGGCTAGCGCCGGCCGATTTCCTGTCGATCAGGAACTGCACCTGCATGTCGACCCAGCCGTCGTCGCGCTTGAGGCCCTCGACTTTCGGGACGTCCTTCATGTTGGTGCGGTACATTTTCGTCGCCGGCTGCTCGGCGGCGATCTTCTCCGCGGTTTTCCTGAACGCTTTGCCCAGCACGGAACCGATCTGCTCGGCCTTCGATGTCATGTTTGTCCTCCCAAACGCCGATAGACTTGATGCGCCACGACGAAATCGTTGTGGTCGAGCCCGAGCCCGCGGCACGCGTTCATCATCTCGTTGGCCGCGGCGGCGAGCGGCACTTTCGGCATGTTGCCGTCGAGAAGGAACGGCGCGCGATAGCCAAGCACCGGCGAGGCTGCGACGCTCTTCAAGATGGCGTCGACCGCGACCGCGCGATCCACGCCACCTTTCTCCGCCAGCGCGACGGCCTCGCCGAGGCAGATTACCTCGACCATCAGCAGCAGGTTGATCGCGATCTTCATCTGGCATGCCATGCCGTTGCCGCCGATGCGGCTGACCTTCGGCCCGATCGCGAGCAGCACTGGCTTGATGCGCTCGAAGGCCGCTTCGTCGCCGCCGACCATTATCGAGGCCTGGCCGGCCTTGATCGTGACCGTCGAGCCGGAGACCGGTCCGTCGAGCATGATCGATCCGGCCTTGGCGAACTCGGCCGCCACCTGCCGGCTGGCGTCCGGACCGATGGTGCTCATGTCGACATAGATGCCGCCCTTGCGCAGGCCGGAAACGATGCCGTCCGGTCCGAGCGCAACCGCCTTCACCGCGGCCGCGTCGGTGACGATCGAGAACACGATCTCGGATTTTTCGGCAACCGCGCGCGGCGTGTCGGCCCAGGCCATGCCGGCTTCGATCAGCGCATCGGCCTTGCCGCGCGACCTGTTCCAGCCGGCCACGGTGTGCCCGGCCGCCATCAGCCGCGGGACGATCAGTTGCCCCATCGCGCCGAGGCCGACGAAACCCAGATTCAAGAGCGCCTCCCGGAGTTTCCGGGACGTTATCACGCGATCCCGATCACGGCAGCTTGTCGTAGCCCTCGGCGAAGCCCTTGAGGCTCATCGGGAAGCCGATGCCTTCTTCCGGGGTCTGGAAGATGATGAAGGTCGCGGTTTGTCCGCTGCGCAATTTCTTGATGAGTTCGTCGTCCATCACCACCTCGGCGATGCAGCCGTTCGGGAGGCAGCGCACGAAACCGGCGCGTCCGATGTCGGCATTGTCGATCTTGAGCCCGAGGCCGGACGGCAGCAGCACGCCCAGGGGGGCGACCACCCGCATCAGCCGGCTTTTCTGGTCGGCGGTCTTTAGCACGATCACGGTCAATCCGACATTGGCGCGGTCTTCGGAGGTGACGCTCTGGATCAGCGCGCATTGCTCGCTATGGGCGCCGGGCGGAGTGTCGCAGCGGATCTGCCAGTCTTGATGCACCGAGCGGACCGCGCCCTGTGCGAAGACGGCGCCGACGGAAAACACCAAGGTGGCAAGAACCAGGGCGGCGACCGCCGGAATGGCACGGGGGATCGCGAAGGCGAGGACTTTGGCCGCAGGACGCCGTCCGCTGTTCGTTTTTGCCGTCATCATTCGTCCAGGTTCACCCCTGCAACGCACGAATCGCCGCTCCAGAGGCACTTTATGTGGTTCTCGCGGGTGATGCCCCATCCGTATGGGGAAGCAAAGGCAAATAATCGTCCGATTATGGCAGCCCTCCGTCGGCGGGCGGCGGACAGGGCCGATTTTGCAGGTAGAAGAGCTATAAGGTGCATTGCGGCTGCGCCTGAATTGTGGTTTGGAAAACGCGGGATTCCCCCGTCCCGCCGCACGAACGCATAGCAGCCACGCCCGTGGCAATTCGCCGTGTCTGGCGGGGTCGAACCGGACATGAGCCTGCGGTATACGGCTTGGCCGGGGCCATCGCGGTCGATTTTTCGTCGAAGGAGCTTACACGGCGATGCTGATGCCCAAAAAAATGATCGGCGTTTTAACGACTTGCGCGTGCCTGCTGGCGGGCGGCGGAGTGGCCTTCGCGGGCCTTGGCCAGCCCTCCCCCTGGGAGTTGGGTCTGCAGCAGGCGGGTTCCGACGTCATGGTCGACGTGACCTGGTTCCATGATTTTCTGCTCTGGATCATCTCGGCCATCGCGCTGTTTGTGCTGGTGCTGCTGGTGGTCGTCATGGTGCGCTTCAATGCGCGCGCCAACCCGGTGCCCTCGCGCACCACGCACAATACGCTGATCGAGGTGATCTGGACCGTAGTGCCGGTATTGATCCTGGTCGTGATCGCGGTGCCGTCATTCCGCCTGATCTTCTATCAGCTCGAGATTCCGAAGGCCGACCTGACGGTCAAGGTGACGGGCAAGCAGTGGTTCTGGAGCTACAGCTATCCCGATGACAAGATCGAGTTCGACTCGCTGATGCTTCAGGACAAGGATCGCAAGCCGAGCCAGCCGCGCCTGCTCGCCGTCGACAACGAGATGGTGGTCCCGGTCAAGAAGGTCGTGCACGTCCTGGTGACCGGCGCCGACGTCATCCATTCGTTCGCGGTGCCCTCGTTCGGCATCAAGATCGACGCCGTTCCTGGCCGCGTGAATGAGACCTGGTTTAAAGCCGAGCGCGAGGGAATGTACTACGGCCAGTGCTCGCAGCTGTGCGGCCGCGATCACGCCTTCATGCCAATCTCCATTCGCGTGGTCAGCGACAGCGAGTATTCGGCTTGGCTCGATCAGGCGAAGAAAAAATATGCGCAGGACGAGCGCGCCGGCCCGACCAGGCTGGCGACGGCGGGCGAATAAGATTCAAAAAAGCGGGTGATACCCGGTCAGACGGTTGAAGGACGAAAACGATGGCTCACACGGTTGCGGCTCAAGGCGGACACGACGACCACGCTCACGGTCATCCGACGGGATGGCGCCGGTTCCTCTATTCGACCAACCACAAGGATATCGGCACCATGTACCTGGTGTTCGCGATCGTGGCGGGTGTCATCGGGGCGTCACTCTCGATCGCGATCCGCGCCGAGCTGCAGAATACCGGGATCCAGGTCTTCCCGACCCCGCACGAGTACAACGTGTTCGCCACTGTCCACGGCCTGACCATGATCTTCTTCAGGGTGATGCCGGCGATGATCGGCGGTTTCGGCAACTGGCTGGTGCCGTTGATGATTGGTGCGCCGGACATGGCGTTTCCGCGCATGAACAACATCTCGTTCTGGCTGCTGCCGGCCTCCTATGCCCTGCTGCTGATCTCGATGTTCGTGGAAGGCGAGCCGGGCGCCTTGGGCCCTGGCACCGGCTGGACGATTTACGCGCCGCTATCGACCTCGGGGCATCCGGGGCCGGCGATGGACTTCGTCATCCTGTCGATCCACCTCGCCGGCGCCTCCTCGATCCTCGGCGCCATCAACTTCATCACCACCATCTTCAACATGCGCGCGCCGGGCATGACCCTGCATAAGATGCCGCTGTTCGTGTGGTCGATCCTGGTGACCACCTGGCTCTTGCTGCTGTCGCTGCCGGTCCTGGCCGGCGCGATCACCATGTTGCTGACCGACCGCAACTTCGGCACCCACTTCTTCGACCCGTCGAACGGCGGCGATCCGCTGATGTTCCAGCACCTGTTCTGGTTCTTCGGCCACCCGGAAGTGTACATCCTGATCCTGCCGGGCTTCGGCATCATCAGCCACGTGGTTTCGACCTTCTCCAAGAAG
>CAZNTY010000522.1:0-2405 GCA_964576085.1 uncultured Undibacter sp.
CACCAGCATCAGCGTGAAGCTGCCGAGCCGCGATACCGGCGTGAAGTCCTTGATCGGATCGTACTGGATGTTCTTCATCAGGAACGGCGCCGCCGAGTGCGGCGAGTTGGTGGTGAGCAGCATGGTGTAGCCATCGGCCGGCTGGCGTGCGACGTACATAGCCGAGATCGCGCCGCTGGCGCCCGGCCGCGCCTCGACGATGATGTTCTGCTTGAGCGCGATGCCGAGCGGCTGCGCCATTACGCGGGCGATGGTGTCGCTCGCGCTGCCCGGCCCGAAGGCGGTGATGATGGTGATCGGCTTGCTGGGAAATTCGTCGGCTTGCAGCGTGGTGGCGAACAGCGTCGCGGACAGGATTGCGGCCACGACAGTGCGATGCAACGTCATGCGTTCCTCCCTGGTGGTGTCGCGAGTTGTGCTGGGTCGGCGCGTCGGCCTCGCGGGTACGCGCGCCTTGCTTCCGGGGGTGAGCCTAGCAGGCTTTTGCGGCCCCTGAAGCAGGGAGATGGCGGCGATAATGCCGCGCCCGCCTTGTCGGCATTGACTCGATGTAGCCTATAGACTACATTGCTCGGGGATGGTCGAAGTCCGTCAGACGGCGGAGTTTTCGAACTGGTTGCGCCGGCTCAAAGATGCTGAAGCGGCGGCGCCGCATCGTCGCCCGCTCCGGCTCATGGAACTTGGAAATCCGGGCGACACGCGAAGCGTCGGGCAGGGCGTGAGGGAAATGCGGATTGCCTATGGTTCCGGCTATCGCGTCTATTATGTTGGCCGAGGCGCGGCACTGGTCATCCTGCTCTGCGGCGGCGACAAGCGAACGCAGCGGCAAGACATCAAACGGGCCCATGAGCTGGCGGAGACTGTGTGATGCGCAAGACAACGACACGATTTGACGCATCCGACTATCTGAATACTGAGGAGCGGCAGGCAGCGTATATCGCCGCGGCGCTTGAGACCGGCGATGCCGATTTCGTGCGCGACGCGCTGGGCCTTGTTGCCCGAGCCCGTGGTATGGGCGACATCGCCAAGGCTGCCGGCCTCAACCGGGAGAGCCTCTACAAGGCGCTTGGCGAGACCGGCAATCCGGAGTTCAGCACAATCATGCGCGTCCTGCGCGCGATGGGCCTAACCCTGTCGGCGCATCCGGTCGAGACCACGCGTGGCGTCAAGAAGCGAAGGGTGGCCTGACGATGTCGCAGGATGTCCCCATCGGCCGGAGCCAGGTCAGCCTGGCGCAGCTTAACGAGCGGTCGCGCGAGATTTTCCGGCAGATCGTCGAGAGCTATTTGACGACCGGGGAGCCGCTTGGCTCGCGCAACCTGTCGCGGCTGATCACGACGCCGTTGTCGCCCGCTTCGGTGCGCAACGTGATGGCCGATCTGGAACAACTCGGTCTGATCTACGCGCCGCACACCTCCGCCGGACGGCTGCCAACCGAACTCGGCCTGCGCTTTTTCGTCGACGCGCTGATGCAGGTCGGCGACCTCGATGAGAATGAACGCCGCCGGATCGAGTCGCAGGTCGCAGGCGCCGGCAGGTCAGTCGAGAGCGTGTTGACGGAGGCCTCGGGCCTGCTGTCGGGTCTGACGCATGCCGCCGGCGTCGTGCTGACCGCCAAGGCGAACATGCGGCTGAAGAATATCGAATACGTCCGGCTTGATCCGGAACGCGCGCTGGTGGTGCTGGTCAGCGAGGATGGCCAGGTCGAGAACCGCGTCATCAGCCTGCCGGTCGGGCTGCCGACATCGGCGCTGACCGAGGCATCGAACTTCCTCAATGCGCGGCTGCGTGGCCGCACGCTGTCCGAGGTGCGCACGGAGTTGGAGCGGGCGCGGGCCGCGGCTCAGGCTGAGCTCGACGCACTGACGCAGAAGGTGATCGACGAGGGGCTGGCGAGCTGGTCGGGCGGCGAGGATCGGCAGCTGATCGTCCGCGGTCAGGCTCACCTGCTCGAAGACCTCAAGGTGCTGGAGGATCTGGAGCGGGTGCGGCTCCTGTTCGACGACCTGGAGTCCCGCCGCGAGGTAGTCGACTTGCTGGGCCGCGCCGAGAGCGCGGAGGGTGTCCGCATCTTCATCGGCTCCGAGAACAAGCTGTTCTCGTTGTCGGGTTCCTCGACCATCATGGCGCCGTATCATGACCGGACCGGCCGGATCATCGGCGTGATCGGACCGACCCGGCTGAACTATGCCCGCATTATCCCGATGGTGGACTACACCTCGAAGGTGGTCAGCAAGCTGCTGGGCGGCTAGGCCGTGTAGGATAACGGTATCGTCTACTCGATCACTTCGTCAGAACGGGTCAGCAGCGTTTGCGAAACCGTGAGCCCGAGCACCTTGGCTGTGGTGAGGTTGATGACCAGATCGAATTTGGTGGGTTGCTCGACCGGAATATCGGCCGGCTTC
>CAZNTY010000523.1:0-1941 GCA_964576085.1 uncultured Undibacter sp.
GCTTCCGAGGCGTGCGTTCGGCAGACATCGCATTGGGCCGCCATGCCGTACTGGTGGGGCCAAACAATAGCGGCAAGACCACCGTGATCGAGGCGCTGGCGTTGCTGTTCGGGCGCGATCGTCTGGTGCGCCGCCTGACCGAGCATGACTTTCATGGCAGCGCGCCCGACGAAACCGCCCGGATACTGTGCATCGCCACCGTCACGGGCTTTACGCCCAATGACCCGCACCACCATTCGTCTTGGTTCAGCCCCGAACGCGGCGTCGAGAAATGGTTCGACCCGAAAGCCAAGACGTTGAGCGCCGCGCCGGACGCGCAGCATACCGATCTGGCCGTGCAGATCGGCTTCGCTGCGCGCTTCGACCTGGACGAACTGGAAGCCAAAACGCTTCGTTTCTTCGTGGATGACGAGGCCACGTTGGGCGATCCGTTCGCGGAAGGCGCGCACCTGCGCACGATCCACACCAAGGTGCTCCAGGAGTTGGGCTTCTTTCTGGTCCCGGCCTCGCGCACATGGGACCGCTGGATTTCCTTTTCCTCGGAGTTGTTCCGCCGCGTCGTGGCGACGCGCGGGGACATGCCCGCCCAGGCAGTGCGCGCCGAGCGCCAGAGACTCTGGACCCCACCGGACGGTGCGCGGCTGGAAGACCAGCCGGGGCTTTCCGAGATCGTCGGCGCGGCCAATGACGAGTTGCGCGCGCTCATGGCCAGCGCGCCCAGACTCCAGTTGCGCCTGACCGCGACTGACAGCGACTCAGTTTTGGAAAACGTGGTGCCGCACTTCGTGCAAGGCACGGGGCCAACCCTTCCCTCGCAGCGGCAGGGCACGGGCCTTGTCTCCCTTCAAAGCCTTCTCTTGCTCATGCAGTTCGGCAAGGCGCGCGCGGAAACGGGCCAGTCCTTCATCCTGGCCGTCGAGGAGCCGGAATTGCACATCCAGCCCTCGCAGCAAAAGCGGTTGGTCAACCGCCTCAATGCACTGTGCAACCAGACGATTGTCACGACGCATTCGCCGATAGTGGCCGCAATGTTTCCGGCTCCCGATACGCTCTTTATCGAAACGCGCGACGGAGCGTTGAGCGCCAAGCCACTGATGGACGCTGTGCCCGCGCAGCCTACTAACCACCAGCAGCACTTGCTTTACGCATGGCGGCAGAAGCTGGTGGCCGCACTCATGCACGAATGCGTCCTGATTCCCGAAGGGCTTTCGGACGTGGCATGGCTTGAAGCGCTGCAAACGGCTCTTGAGCAGCATCAGGGTTGGGATAACGCGCAAGCGAATACGCCGCTTCTCTCCACTTTCGTTGGCATCGTTCCGACCATCGACGCCAAGATTGCCGACACCTTCGCGCTGGTCGGCGCCGTTCACGCGCGGCCCTGCATCCTTGTGGACGGGGACAATGACGGGCGCGGCTACTTCGATGCGGTGAAGGGCAGCAATCCGCCGCCGCGCTGCGTCGTGTTCTGGCCGCAGGGCTGGGCGATGGAGGATGTGGTTTCGTGGATTGCGGGCGCGGATGAGGCCGCGATGCTGACCGCGCTCGGAACCGCGCTGGGTGCTCCGTTCGCCGACCGTGAGGCGCTTACCGCCCTCTTGCTCACCCAGAAATCCTACGCCCCCACCCATGAGAGCACCGCGGTCATCCTCATGGGAAATGCGGCCTGCCGGGCGCGCGCCGCGCAGTTGCTCAATGCCTTGTGCGCCGTGCTGCGCGATCCCGCGAACGCCAACACACCGCTCTTTACGCGCATCGCGGCGGACTCGACCGCCGACATGCACGTTTTCCGGTTTGTACCTGCATGACGTTCGATTTCTTCGAGGGCGCGGCAGGGACAGGCAAGACCCACAATCTCGTGGGCCGCGCGGGAGAAATCGTTCAAGACGGCGCGCTTGGCGAAGGCCATAAGCTCTTGGCGCTTACCTTCATGAACGGCGCGCG
>CAZNTY010000524.1:0-6247 GCA_964576085.1 uncultured Undibacter sp.
GCCTCGCCGGCCATGCTCGCCGATGAGCCTGCCGACACGCCGCATCCCTGGCGCGGGCCGATCTTCGGCGCGCTGATCCTTGCGGTGCTCGCCGGCTACGGTTCGATGCGACTCTGGCTCAACCCGACGTCCACGGTGAAAGACGTCAGGCTGCGCATCATGCAGCCGAATTTGCAGCAGGATGAGAAATTCAATTACGCGGCCAAGGATGCGGTGATGGAGCGCTACCTGCGGCTGTCCGATCGCGCTACGGGACCGCAGTCGAACGGCGTGCGCGACGTCACGCACTTGATCTGGCCGGAATCGGCCTTTCCGTTTTTCCTGACGCGCGAGCCTGGCGCGATGAAGCAGATCGCGGATTTGCTGCCGCAAGGCACTGTGTTGATCACCGGCGCGATCCGCGCGCCAAATACCGACTCCGACCAGCGCATTTCCCGCGCCTATAACTCGGTCTATGTTCTCGACAGCGATGCCTCGATTCTTGGCATTTACGACAAGGTCCACCTCGTTCCGTTTGGCGAATACTTGCCGTTCCAGAATTTGCTCGAACGCATCGGCCTGAGTCAGCTCACGAAAATCCGCGGCGGATTCATTCCCGGCGACCGGCGGCGCAAGATGGACGTGCCCGGTGCGCCGGCCATGATCGCGCTAATCTGTTACGAAGCGATCTTCCCGGAAGACGCAGTGCCTGCCGATCAACGCCCCGGCTGGCTGGTCAATGTCACGAACGATGCATGGTTCGGGATGAGCTCCGGGCCCTATCAGCATTTCCAGCAGGCGCGCGTATTGGCGATCGCGGAAGGCCTGCCGCTGGTACGCGCCGCTAATGATGGCATCTCGGCCGTGATCGATCCGGTCGGCCGGATCGTGCGCTCATTGCCACTCGGCGCCGAAGGCGTCCTCGATTCTTCCCTGCCCCGGGCACTCGGCCCGACGCCTTACGTGCGCTTTGGCAACCTTGGAGCCGTCATTCTGATTCTTGTGGCCGGCATCCTGATCGCTCGGCGCCGGGCCCGCAGCTGACTTGCAACGAGATCAAAATACAACCGCCGGCGAAAATTTTGCGTAAAATCCGGGCAATTCCCCCCATTCTCCAACAGTCGCCCCATAGACGCAGACAATTGCCACATTGCATTGATTGCATCTTTCGTGACAGTAGGCGGCTTAGGCTCGAGATCAGGAGTACTTTTTTATGGCGAAGAAGACTCCCAACCCGATCGACAAGCATGTCGGTAGCCGGGTTCGGATGCGGCGCATGATGCTGGACATGAGTCAGGAAAAGCTCGGCGACGCTCTCGGCCTCACATTCCAGCAGGTGCAAAAGTACGAGAAGGGAACGAACCGGATCGGCGCGAGCCGATTGCAACAAATTTCCAATATCCTTTCGGTCCCGGTTTCTTTCTTCTTCGAGGGTGCTCCGCATGGGGGCGGCCATTCCGGCGGCATGTCGGAAGCGCCGTCGCCGGCCTACGTATCCGATTTCCTCGCCACGTCGGACGGGCTCGCGCTCACCAAGGCCTTCATGCGCATCAAGAACGCCAAGCTGCGCCGCCGCATCGTCGATCTCGTCGAGCACATTGCCGACGATAAAGACTGAGAACCGGCGCCGGAACACCGCCCACCTGGTCCCGCCAGCAGCCCGCCCCGCCCACATCTTGACCTTGCCCGGCCTGACTGCAAGAAACACACGCCGCTGAACGGCACAGCCAAGATTGCGCGACGGGGAGGATGGTCCGTGTCTCATAATAATTTCCTGTTCACCAGCGAGTCGGTCTCCGAAGGACACCCCGACAAGGTCTGCGATCAGATTTCCGACGCAGTGCTCGATGCGTTTCTCGAAAACGACATCCGGCTCGGTATCGCGGACGACAGCGCGGTGAACACGCGGCTTGGTTGCGAGACCCTGGCCACCACCAACAAGATCGTGATCGCCGGCGAAGGCCGCGGCCAGGCGCCGCTGTTCCGCAAGCATGGCGCCAAGGCGGTGGTCGATCGCGAGATGATCTCGCAGATTGCGCGCGACGTCGTAAAGGACATCGGCTACGACCAGGATGGTTTCTCCTATTACGGTGCGGACATCGAGGTTCTCCTTCACGGTCAGTCGCCGGACATCGCAATGGGTGTCGACGCGAAGAAGAAGAAAGGCCGCGAGGAGGAAGGCGCCGGCGACCAGGGCATGATGTTCGGCTTCGCCTGCACTGAAAGCGAGGTCTACGAGAAAAATTCGTTCATGCCGGCACCGATCTACTTTGCGCACAAGATCCTGAAAGTGCTATCGGACAAGCGTCACTCCGGACAACTCGCGGACCTCCAGCCCGATGCCAAGAGCCAGGTCACGGTGCGATACGAGGACGGCAAGCCGGTCGGCTGCACCAAGGTGGTCGTTTCGACCCAGCACAACGCAGAGAGCCGCAATCGGAAGAAGTACACTCCAGGGATGGTGAAGGATCTGATCGGGGACGCGGTCGCTACGGCGCTGCCGAAAGGCTGGATGCCGAAGAAAGAATCCGATTTCCTCGTCAACCCGACCGGCAATTTCGTGGTCGGCGGACCGGACGGCGATTGCGGTCTCACCGGGCGCAAGATCATCGTCGACACCTACGGCGGCTATGCGCCACATGGCGGCGGCGCATTCTCCGGCAAAGACCCGACCAAGGTCGACCGCTCGGCGGCTTATGCCGCGCGCTATCTCGCCAAGAATATCGTCGCAGCCGGCCTTGCCGAGCGCTGCACCATCCAGGTCGCCTATGCGATCGGTGTCGCCGATCCGATGTCGCTCCTGGTCGACACCCATGGCACCGGCAAGGTCGAGGAGCGCAAGCTCGAGAAGGTGCTGCCCGAATTGTTCCGGCTGACGCCGACCAACATCCGCCGCACACTGAAGCTCAACCGGCCGATCTATCGCCGCACTGCGGCCTATGGCCACTTCGGTCGCGCGCCCGAGAAGGATGGCGGCTTCTCCTGGGAGAAGACCGACCTCGCCGACGCGATCCGCCGCGCGGTAAGGTAGCCGCGTTTCATTCGCGGCGCCGCGCTACTACTCTGTCATCGCCGGGCTTGCCCCGGCGATCTCGCTGAGGGGCGCAAGGCCGTGCCATCGGAATCGGGATCACCGGGTCACGCCGCTTCGCGGCGGCCCGGTGATGACAAAGAGAAAGAGTCCCGCGCCTTCTTCGGCCGGCGCAAGGGCCATCCGCTGCGGCCGCACCAAGCCGCGCTCTATGATACGCTGTTGCCGAAGCTGGCGCTCGACCTGGGCCGGTTCGCGCCGGCCGACCTGCGCACATTGTTTCCCGTCGCCGTCGACGATCTGCGCCTCGAGATCGGCTTCGGCGGCGCCGAGCATCTGATCGCACAGGCCATCGCCAATCCGCGCATTGGCTTCATTGGCAGCGAGCCTTTCGTCAATGGCATGGCGAAGGCGCTGGCCGCAATCGACCGGCACGGATTGCAGAACATCCGCCTGTCAGCCGACGATGCTGCCGAGCTGATCGATTGGCTGCCGGCCGGCGCGTTCGCACGCATCGATTTGCTCTATCCCGATCCATGGCCGAAGCGCCGGCACTGGAAGCGCCGCTTCGTGCAGGACGACAGCCTCAAGGAGCTTGCCCGCCTGCTCAAGGCCGGAGGCGAATTCCGCTTCGCCACCGACATCGACGACTATGCGGCGTGGACACTGGCCCGCGTGCTGCGCTCGCCGGATCTGAAATGGACCGCTGAATGCGCCGACGACTGGCGCAAGCCCTGGCCGGACTTTGCCGGTACCCGCTACGAAGCGAAAGCAAAGCGCGAAGGGCGCGCGCCGGCCTATTTCACGTTCCGGAAAAGATAACCTGCGTGTCCGACGGCGCATCCGCGCGGGATGACGGAGCTATTCTCCGGTTCCCTGCCGCACCTGCCAGAAACGCACGACACGCTGCGCTGTCGCGGCAGTCAGCCGATCGAAGTTCTCCTTGGCGGCTTCGATTGCCTGGGTGGACGTGCCTTTGGCGCCGGGCCGCGCCGTGATGATGACGCGGGCCGTTTCCCAGCCAAATCCCGCCGCCCGCGCGAGAATGAGGATTGGGTCGTGACGGTCGCCACTCATCAGCCGGTCGACCACTTCGACCGGCACGGAGCAGATCGTCGCCAGCCCCGCGATCGTCTCGTCGTATTTGCCGGCCCTGGCGTATTCCAGCACATCCGCTTCCGTCAGCTTGCGCTCCTGATGCAGCGCGCGCACCGCCTTCATGGCCGTGGCAAAACTGCGTGGCGCCGCCTTGGCCGCGACTTCGCGCGACACCATCGCCAGCACCTTGCGGATCTCAGCCTGCGTTTCGGGTTTGGCACGGGCCAGCAGCCGTTTCTGCACCACATCGGTCGCCTGCATCAGCAGTTGACGGAACAGCCGCGGCGGAATGTCCGTCCGCAGCCCGACCTTTTCGGCCAGAACGCCATCCTCGCTGGCGCGATTGACCAACGTCGCGAAAGCCTTGTCCGACAGCCTCGCCTGATGGTTGTTGGCGATGCTGCGCGCGACCTCATGATCGCCGCGTTCGACCAGGATGTCTGCCAGCGCCTCCGTGATGCCAAGCCGCATCGACAGCGCGAGCAGATGCGCCTGGCTCTTGGTCGCTGCGATCATTTTCAGATCGGGCTCATCGAGCCGGGCTTCTCGCAGCACCGGGGCCGCCACCGTGATGTCGTCATTGGCGGCGAGCTTGCGCACCACATCGGGCGGCGCGTTCGGCACCGGGGCGATGCGCCGCGCCAGCTCGGCCAGCGCCTTGGCCTCGATCTCCTCGATCAGGCAGCCGATGACGTCATCGAACAGCGAAACATGCTCGTCGGAGAAATGCTCGGCGCCGTCGAGGAACAGCGTTGTGACCCGGCGCAGCGTCTCGGCGCGCCGCTCCGGCGTGCCATGCTGGACGACCTCCTCCAGTTCCGGAATGAGCGACGGAGCGGCAGCGACGGCAGCCATTGGGCGGAAACCTTACAAAGGCGGCCACCGGTGCCCGGAAACAGCCGCTTTTCTTGAATTTACGGGCAGTTTCTGAATGAAGGGTTAGTCTTGAAAATGCGTTGCCGTCTTGCGATCCGACGGCAAGACGCTATATTCCGCCTGTCTTAAGACACCCTCATAACCAGAACGGGTTTTGAGAGTGGGTCCCGCGGGGCCCGCTCTTTTTTGTTACCGAATGGCCGAGCGAAGCGACGTCATAACCATCCGTGATAACGAGCCGCGATTGATTCTCGACAGCGGGCTTGCCGCCCGTGTTGCGGCCATCGCCGAGCCGGTGCTGGAAGGGCTCGAGTTGAGGCTGGTGCGCGTGCGCGTCTCCGGGCTTGACGGCTGCACCGTGCAGATCATGGCCGAGCGACCTGACGGCAGCATGTCGATCGAGGATTGCGAGGCCGCCTCGCGCGCGCTGTCGCCAGTCCTCGACGTTGCCGACCCCATCGAGCGCGCCTACCGGCTGGAGGTTTCCTCGCCAGGGCTCGACCGGCCGCTGGTGCGAAAGTCGGATTTCGACCGGCACGCCGGCCATCTGGTCAGGATCGAGATGGAAGTTCCAGTCAACGGCCGCAAGCGCTTCCGCGGCATATTGAACGGGACCCAGGGCGACGCCGCGCGTCTCACGCGCGACGATGCAGCTCCAGGCGAGGAAGCCGAGGTGCTGCTCGCTATCGGCGACATGAGCGAGGCGAAGCTGGTGCTCACCGACGAACTGGTGACGCAAGCCTTGCGCCGCGAAAAGGCCGCTGAGCGCGAAATGCGCGAGGCGCGCAGGAAAGAACGCAGAGAAGCAAAACAGGCACGGCATCGGCCGCACCGGCCCGCCGTCAATGGAGGAGAGTGAGCGATGGCTGTCAGCGCCAACCGGCTCGAATTGTTGCAAATTGCCGACGCGGTCGCGCGCGAGAAATCGATCGACCGCGGCATCGTCATCACGGCGATGGAGGACGCGATCGCCAAGGCGGCGCGCTCGCGCTACGGCGCCGAGACCGACGTGCATGCCGAGATCGAGCCGAAGACCGGCGAATTGAAATTGATGCGCCACATGCTGGTGACCGAGACGGTGGAGAACCCCTCGAACCAGATCACGCTCGAAGCGGCACGCAAGCACCATCCGGCTGCGCAGATCGGTGATACCATCGCCGACCCGCTGCCGCCGCTGGAATATGGCCGCATCGCCGCGCAGAGCGCCAAGCAGGTGATCGTGCAGAAGGTGCGCGAGGCCGAGCGCGACCGGCAATACGCCGA
>CAZNTY010000525.1:0-9445 GCA_964576085.1 uncultured Undibacter sp.
GCGCATTACCACGCCCGCGACATGGCGATCGTGCGCGCGCGCGGCCTGAAAATTCCGGTGGTGCTGGCGTCGGCGACGCCGTCGGTCGAAACCGAGGTCAACGCCCGGCGTGGCCGCTACGCGCGGCTGTCGCTGCCGGAGCGCTTCGGCGGCCAGTATCTGCCGAGCGTTGAAGCAATCGATCTCAAGCGGGAAGGTCCGCCGCGCGGCCGCTTCATCGCGCCGCGGCTGGCGGAGGCGGTGAAGATCGCGCTGGAGAAGAAGGAGCAGGCGCTGCTTTTTCTCAATCGCCGCGGCTATGCACCGCTGACGCTTTGCCGCAGTTGCGGCCACCGCCTGCAGTGTCCGAATTGCGACAGCTGGCTGGTCGACCATCGTTTCAGGCGCCGGCTGGTGTGTCATCTCTGCGGCTTCTCGATGCCGCCGCCGACCGAATGCCCGAAATGCCACGCCACCGACAGTTTCGTCGCGGTCGGGCCCGGGGTCGAGCGGCTTGAGCAGGAAACCGCCGAGCTGTTCCCCGACAGCCGTGTCCTGGTGCTGTCGAGCGATCTCGTCGAGTCGGTCGAGCGGCTGCGCGCCGAGCTCGACGAGGTGGCTGAGGGACGCTTCGACATCGTCATCGGCACCCAGCTCGTTGCCAAAGGCCATCATTTCCCCAAGCTCAACCTGGTCGGCATCGTCGACGCCGATCTCGGCCTCGGCAACGGCGATCCGCGCGCTTCCGAGCGCACATTCCAGCTGCTGCACCAGGTGATCGGCCGTGCCGGCCGCTCGGAGGGATTCGGCCAGGGCTTCATCCAGACGCATCAACCCGAACATCCGGTGATGCGCGCGCTCGTCTCGGGCGACCGCCCGGCATTTTACGACAGCGAGATCGCACTGCGCGAACGCACGCAGTATCCGCCGTTCGGCCGCCTGGCCGCGATCGTCATCACCGCCAACGAGCGCCACGCCGCGGAGGGTTACAGCCGCGCGCTCGCTGCGGCGGCACCGCGCGATGAACACGTGCGCGTACTCGGGCCGGCCGAGGCGCCGATTGCGGTGGTGCGCGGCCGCTACCGTTTTCGTTTGCTGGCGAAGTCGCCGCGCAATTTCGATCTGTCGGGCTATCTGCGCGACTGGCTGGCCGGCGCGCCCAAGCGCAAGGGCAGCGTGCGCATCGAAGTCGATGTCGATCCGCAAAGTTTCTACTGATGCGCCGTCGTGAAATTTCAGCGCATCAATTGCGCATGTGAATCAATGTGGCTGCGTTCGTTGCAACGCTTCGTTAGGGTAAACAATTCGCGCGTTTGCCGTGAACGCGGGATTTTTGCGCCAGATGCGCGGCATTTTAGCGAGCGGTTTCAGGAATAACTCACCAATTGAGACTACAAGGTCGCGTCTCACGGTGGGTTCCCAATGGCTCTGACCGGCATCGAACGCCTGCACGCAATGCCGTCGCGCGGCCTGTTGCTGCGGCTGCGTGCGCGCCTCGGGGAGTTTTTGTCGGGCGAGCACTTTGCGACGCAGAAGGTCGCCGGCGCGGCCTTTGTTATCCGCGTCGCCAGCGCCGGAATCATTTTCCTCTCTCAGGTCCTGCTCGCGCGCTGGCTCGGCAGCTATCAGTTCGGCTCCTATGTCTATGTGTGGACCTGGCTGCTGCTGGCCGGCGACGTTGTTCATCTCGGCCTGCCGCTGACCGCGCAGCGTTTCATTCCCGAGTACACCGAGGCGCAGGCGCTCGATCTGCTGCGCGGCTATCTGCGCGGCAGCCGCCGCCTCAGCTTTGTTGCCGGGGGCCTTGCGGCGGCGCTCGGCGCGCTGATCGTCTACGCGGCCGGTGATGCGCTCGATGGCTCGCTGGTCCTGCCGTTCTATTTCGCCTGCCTGGCGCTGCCGGCCTATGTGCTCACCTTCATGACCGACGGCGTCGCGCGGTCCTACAACTGGATCAACCTTGCGCTGCTGCCGGCCTATGTCGTCCGCCCGTTGCTGCTGATCGCCGGCGTTGTGGCCCTTCGTGTCGCCGGCATCCGGCTCGATGCCGAAACCGTGCTTGCCGTGCTCGCGGCGGCGGCGTGGCTTTCGGTGCTGCTGCAGATGTGGCAGGTCGACCGCCGGCTGGCCGCCGTCATTCCCGCAGGGCCGCGGCGCTTCGAAAACCGCCGCTGGCTCGGCACCGCGGTGCCGATGATCTTCGTCTGGGGCCTCTACACCCTGTTGACGTCGACCGACGTGCTGGTGCTCAAGCATTTCCGCGCCGCCGACGAGGTCGCGCATTATTATGCCGCCGCCAAGGCGCTGGCTCTGGTGAGCATGGTCTATTTCGCGGTTGCCGCCAGCACGGCGCACCGTTTCACGAGCTATCACGTCTCCGGCGACCGGGACGGGGTTGCCGCCTTCGCGGCCAGCACGGTGCGCTGGATTTTCTGGCTGTCGCTGTCGCTGACCGTCGTCATCCTCGCGCTCGGCCAGCCGCTGCTGTGGCTGTTCGGGCCCGATTTCGTCTCGGCCTATCCGGTGATGGCGATTCTCGCCGTCGGCATGCTCGCCCGTGCCTCGGTCGGCCCGGCCGAGCGGCTGCTCAACATGCTGGGCCGCCAGCGTGCTTGTGCTTTTGCTTATGTTGCTGCGTTTGCCGTCAATTTCTGCACCTGTATATTCCTTGCGCCGGCCTATGGCGCGATCGGCGCGGCAATCGCGACGGCGGCCGGCTTCGTTGTCGAGTCCGTTCTGCTGTTTGCGATCGCGAAGCGCGGGCTCGGCTTGCACATGTTCATCTGGCAACCGGGCAGTGCGCGATGACCTCGGCACTGTCCATCGTGGCCAAGTTCGAAACGGCCGATACGCGGCCGACCGAACGGATCGTTTCCGATCCGGTGCCACTTGTTCCGGCGCAGCCAGCGGCGGTGTCGGTTGAACTCGCGAATGGGGGGCGGCTGGGGGAGATCGATGCCGCGTGGCATGATCTCCTGACCCACGGTCATGAAGCGAACGTGTTCATGGACCCGGCCGTCGTCCGGCTGGCCGGCGACCGCTGCGTCACCCTGCTGGCCTGGCGGACGACCGAAACGAGCCGGAGGCTCGCGGGCCTGTGGGCCTTCACCCTCGCGCGGCAAGGGCCGGCGCGGGTATTGCGCAGCCCGCCGCTGCCGCAGGCCTATCTCGCGACCCCGGTGATCGACGCGGCCGATGCCGCCGCGGTGCTGGCCGCGATGCTCGATTTCATCGCGCAGCATCCGCGCCTGCCGAAACTGATCTCGCTCGATCCGATCAGGGCCGACGGCCCGACGATGCAGTCGCTGGCGCAGGCGTTGGAGGCGCGCCGCAGCCCGCTCTTCGTGCTGGACGAGGGCAGCCGGCCGATTCTGGCCTCAAAGCTCGACGCCAAGTCGTATTTCGAGAAGGCGCTGTCGGGCTCGACACGGAAGAAGCTGCGTCAGCATCGCCGCCGTCTCGAGGAAAGAGGCGCCCTCGACAATCGTGTCTGCACCGCGCCGATGGACGTTCATGGCGCATTCGAGGACTTCCTCGAGCTCGAAGCGTCGGGCTGGAAGGGCCGGCGCGGCACGGCGCTGTTGTGCGACGAGGCTGAAGCGGATTTCGCCCGTGAGATGGTCGCGGCGCTGGCGCAACGCGGCAACGCCGCGATCCACGCGCTCTACCAGCACGGCAAGGCGGTGGCGTCGCAGGTGGTGCTGCGCGCGGGTTCGACTGCCTTCACCTGGAAAACCGCCTATGACGAGGCGCTGGGCGACTTCTCGCCCGGCATGCTGCTGCTGGAGAATTACACGGCGGCGTTCCTCGCCGATCAATCAATCGCATTGGTCGATTCCTGCGCTTTCGACGACAGCGGATTCATGTCGGCGTGGAGCGAACGCGAGCAGATCGCGCACGTCCTGTTCGACGTGCGGCGGGGCGGCTCGCTTGTCGTGCGGGCGCTCGCTGCCTGGCAAAAGACGTTTCTCGTGCTCCGCCGTGGCGCCAAGGCGCTTTATCTGGCGTGGAGGAGGCAATGGAAGAAACACTAGTGCGTGAAGCTCCTGCCGCAACATCCGGGCGGCCTGCGTCGTCCGGCGCGGTGCATGAGACAGACGTCGCGATCGTCGGCGGCGGGCTTGCCGGTTCGCTGGCGGCGGCGATGCTCGGGCGTGCCGGCATTGCCGCGGTTCTGATCGATCCGCACACCGAATATCCACCCGATTTCCGCTGTGAGAAGCTCGACGGCGACCAGGTCGCGCTGCTGAAAAAGACCGGGCTCGCGGACGCTGTGCTGCGTGCGACCACCCCGGATCGCGAAGCCTGGGTGGCGCGCGCCGGCCGCCTGGTGGACAGGCGCCCCGGCGACCAGCAAGGCATTTATTACGCGCCGCTGGTCAACACCGTTCGCGCCGAGATCCCCCCTTGCGTCAAGCTCATCCACGCCAAGGCGACGGCGCTTTCGACCAGCGCCGATCGCCAGATCGTCACCATCTCCACCGGCGACAGCATTCAAGCGCGCCTGGTCGTGCTCGCGAACGGCCTGAACATCGGTCTTCGCGACTCGCTCGGCCTGAAGCGCGAGATCCTGAGCAAGTGCCACTCGATCAGCATCGGCTTCGACATGGAGCCCGTTGGCCGGCGGCAATTCGAATTTCCGGCCCTGACCTACTACGCAGAACGTCCGGGCGATCGCGCCGCCCTGATCACGATGTTCCCGATCGGTCAGGTCATGCGCGCCAATCTTTTCGTCTATCGCGACATGGACGATCCGTGGTTGCAGAAGATGCGCGCGCAGCCGAAGGAAACGCTATTCGAGCTGATGCCGCGCCTGCGCGGCATGGTCGGCGAGTTTGCCGTCAACGGTCAGGTCAAGATTCGCCCGGTCGATCTCTACGCCACGCGTGGCCATGTCCAGCCGGGCGTGGTCCTGGTCGGCGATGCCTTTTCGACGTCTTGCCCGGCCGCGGGCACCGGCGCCCGCAAGGTGCTCAATGATGTCGAGCGGCTCTGCAATGTGCATATCCCGCGCTGGCTCGGCACCGCCGGCATGGGTGTCGAAAAGATCGCCGCCTTCTACGACGATCCGGTGAAGCAGGCCTGTGATCGGTTCTCGCTCGGCAAGGCTTATGGCCTGAAGGCATTTTCGGTCGACCCCGGCCTGTGGTGGGCGATACGCCGGCGCGTCAAGTTTCTGGCGCACTATACGCGGGGCGCATTGCGTCGGCTTGCGCTGCAGGCGACGTCCGTTTCGTCCCATGGTGCCCTGCCGGCATCCGAGCTGGCACAAAGCCTGAGCAAGACCGATGTCGCAAGCTGATCTGGTGCTGGCCGAAACGTCATATCGCCGCTCGAGGCTTGCGGCGGAGGCGGCGCGCGACGACGTGCCGGCCATGACGGACACCGCCCTGGCGGGCGACGTCTCCGTCACGGTTCATTACGATCTGGCCGCCGCCGAGGGCGAATGGCGCCACCTGCAAGGCCAGCAGGCCTGCACCGTCTTTCAGACTTTCGAATGGCTGTCGGCCTGGCAGCGTCAGGTCGCGCCCCACAGCGGCGCCACCCCCTGCATCGTCCTTGTGCGAGGGTCCGGCGGCCGTCCTTTGCTCATGCTGCCCCTCGCGGTTCAGCCCGCCGGCTTTGCGCGCGCGCTGACCTGGCTCGGCGCCGATCTTTGCGATTACAACGCGCCCTTGCTTGCGGCGGACGGCGGCGATCTCGACGCGGCGCAATTCAAGGCTTTGTGGCGGCATATTGTCGGGCGCCTGCAGGCCGATCCGCGTTCGCGCCATGATCTGGTCCGGCTTGAGAAAATGCCGGCGACGGTCGGCGGCCGGCCGAACCCCATGCTCGCGCTGTCCTCCTCGCTCAATCCAAGCGGGTCTTACGTGACGCCGCTCTCTGACGATTGGGAAACCTTTTACAAAGCGAAGCGCTCGTCGGCGACCCGCCGCCGCGACCGTTCCAAGCGCAACCATCTGGCCGAGGTCGGCGAAGTGCAGTTCGTGACCGCTGCCGATACCGCGGCCGCCCGCGCTGTCCTCGACGTGCTGATTGAACAGAAAACGGCGTCGTTCGCCCGTCACGGCATCCGCAACCTGTTTGCCCGCCCGGGTTATCTCGATTTCTACCGCGCTATCGCAGGCGATCCGCAGGCGCGCGATCTCGTGCATATCAGCGCGCTGAAGGTCGGCGGGCAGACGGCGGCCGCCAATCTCGGCCTGATATTCGGCGGCCGCTATTATCATGTGCTGGCAAGCTACATCAGTGGCGACCTGTCGCGCTGGGGCCCGGGCGCCGCGCACCTCAACGATCTGCTGCGTTATGCCATCGCACGAGGCCTCGCGGCATTCGATTTCACCATCGGCGACGAGCGCTACAAGCGTGACTGGTGCGACGAGGTCCAGCCGCTCTACGACCATGTCTCGATCGCCAGCCTGCGGGGGGCGGTCGTTGTCGGGCCGGCGATTGCCCTGCACACGATCAAGCGGACGATCAAGCAGACGCCGTTCCTGTGGGCGATGGTCGTCAAGGCTCGCGCCGCCGTTGCCGCGCTGCGCGGTCGCGCCATGCCGGCGGATGCCGGGCACGCGACTCGTCAGGACAGCGATCCGCAATGAAAATCCTGCACGTCCTGCGCGCCCCGGTCGGCGGTTTGTTCCGGCACGTCGTCGATCTGGCGGCCGGCCAGGTCGCGCGCGGGCATCAGGTCGGCATCGTCGCCGACAGCAGGACCGGCAATGATCTCTCTGACGCGGCCCTCGCCCTGCTCGCACCCAAGCTCGCATTGGGTCTTCATCGCATTCCGATCCGCCGCAATCCTCATCCGGCCGATCTTGCCGCCATCTGGCGTGTGGCTCGTTGCATCCACGACACCGGCGCTGAGATTGTGCACGGCCACGGCGCGAAAGGCGGCGCGCTGGCGCGCCTGGCCCCTGCAGCCGAGACGATTGTCCGCGCCTACACGCCGCATGGCGGCAGTTTGCATGACGACATCGGCGGCCGGCTCCATATCCTGATGGAGCGCGCGCTGATGCCGCTCGGCCAGCTTTATCTGTTCGAGAGCGCCTACAGTCACGATGCCTACTGCCGCAAGGTCGGCGATCCCGCCGGTTTCGTCGGCATCGTGCATAACGGCATCCGCGCGGACGAGCTTGCTCCTGTGGCGACGGCCGCCGACGCCGGCGACATCGTCTATCTCGGCGAGTTGCGCGCGCTCAAAGGCGTCGACGTGCTGATCGACGCGGTGGCTCTGTTGCGCCGAAGCGGCCGCCGGCTGGACGTCCGGCTGGTCGGCGACGGCGCCGAGCGCAGCGGGTTCGCGGCGAAGGTCGAGCGGCTCGGTCTCGGTGATTGTGTCAGCTTCTGCGGTCCTCTGCCGACGCGCGCGGCCCTCGCGCTCGGGCGTCTGGTGGTTCTGCCCTCGCGCGCCGAGTCTTTTCCTTATGTCGTTCTGGAAGCGGCGGCGGCCGGCAAACCCCTGCTGGCCACCAATGTCGGCGGCATACCGGAGATTTTCGGCCCCTGCGCAGACCGCCTGATCGGTCCGGGAGATGCCGATGCGTTGGCGAAAGGCATTGCCGACGCGCTCGACCGGCCCGCGGCCACGGCGGAAGCGGCGAAGGCGCTGCGGATGCGAGTCGCCGAAGAATTTTCGGCTGACGCGATGGTGGATTCAATTCTCGCCGCCTATCAGCAGGCGCGCGCCATGCCCCGCGCCGGCTCGTTGCGTCTTGGCGCACGATCGCAGGCCCGGCCGGGTATTCCGAACTGATCCGTCTTTGACCGCCTATTCCGGCGCCTCGATGCGTCGGGTCCCCGGCTGCAGCAGCACGCAGGCCGCGGCGGCGAAGATCATCGCAAAACCGATCGTGTCGTTGATGGTCGGCCGCTCGCCAAGCATCAGGGCGGACGCAGTCACGCCGACCACCGGCACCAGCAGCGCGCCGAGCGCGGCGGTTGCGGTCGGCAGCTTGCCGACAATCGTCCACCACAGAAAATGCGCGAGCCCGGTTCCCAGTACGCCGATATAGACGATCCACGCCGCGGTCCCAAATGTGATCGGCCAGACGCGCGGGTAGCCGTCGAAGATCATCATGCCGACGGCGATCACCGCGGTGCCGATCACGAGCTGCCAGGCGGTGTTCACCAGCGGATCGACGCCGATGTCGGCCCATTTCAGGTAGACCGTCGCGATGGTCCAGCCGAGCGCCGAGCCGAACGCAAACAGGGCGCTGTAGGGAATGCCGGCGGTGAACAACGGCCATAGCAGGACACCGAGGCCCCCGACGCAGAGCCCGAGCGCGGCCACGCGAATCCGGTCGAGTCGATCGCCGAGAACCAGCCAGGTTCCAAGCGCGGTCCAGATCGGCATCGAGTAGCTGATGACGATCGTGCGCGAGGTCGCGCCGGACAACTGGGCAAAGGCGGCGCAGACGTTGAAGACCGAGATGTTGAACAGTCCGACGACCGCGATGTGCTTCAGCGCGCGGGCGCTCACCCGGAGCGTGCGGCCGCTGAGGTAGACAACCGCGACCAGCGCGATCGCGCCAATTCCGGTGCTGATCGTGCGCAGGCTGAACGGCGGCACCTCGCGCAGCGCGATCGCGGTGGCGATCCAGTTGAAGCCCCAGGACAAGGCGAGCAGCAGCACCAGCAACCTGGCCCCGGCCGCCGGCCGTACCGTATTGTCGCTCAAGGGAAAATCCTGCGGTTTCGTGACGCTTCGAGAAGGGGCGGGCTGCGCACGCTATAGCGCCTTGTGCCGCGAAGCGAGGCATTGGCGGGCTGCAATTTTGCGGCAATTTGCGTCACGGGCCGGAGCGCCGTCGTGTTGCGCCGCCTCCGGCGCTGTGTTAGCAAACCCGCGATTTTGCGACGGTTTCCGGCTTTCTCGCCGGCCGGCAAAGTCGGAATTCCCGCTTGGATTCCATAGGCTTGCGCCGCCCGCTCCGCGACGGTGCCAGCTTATGGGCAAACGAGAAAAAAACGGGCGTCAGGTGGAAGGGACACAACCGATTATTTCCGGCATGGCGGGCCGCTATGCCGGCGCGCTGTTCGAGCTCGCGCTCGAAAGCAAGGCGGTCGACACCGTCAAGGCCGATCTTGAGCAGTTCGGGGCGCTGGTCGACGGCAATGCCGAGGTCGAGCGCCTCGTCCGCAGCCCGGTGTTCGGCGCCGACGAGAAGCTCAAGGCGCTCTCGGCGATCCTCGACAAGGCCGGCATCAAGGGGCTCGCTGCCAATTTCCTGCGCGTGCTCGCGACCAACCGCCGGCTGCCGGCCGTGCGCGACGTGATCCGCGCCTATCGCGCGCTGGTCGCGCGGCACCGCGGCGAGGTCACCGCGCAGGTCACGGTCGCCGAGACGCTCAGCGACAAGAATCTCGAGGCGCTGAAAGACGCGCTGAAATCCAAAACCGGCGGCAAGGACATCGACCTCGACGTGAGGATCGATCCGGCCATCATCGGCGGCCTCATCGTCAA
>CAZNTY010000526.1:0-6376 GCA_964576085.1 uncultured Undibacter sp.
GCCGGCGCCGAGATAGCCGGTGAGCACGGTGACGGGGATTTTCTCGGCGGCGGCAGGGTCGATGGGCATTGCAGGGAAGCTCCGGTGAGAGCGCAGATATAGGGTCTGGCAGGCGTCGGTGCAAAATGCCCGCCCATAAGCAGGCGGCGGGCTTTTGGCCCGCCGCCGCCTCGTCTTGGTTATCGTGACCCGTCGGTCGAAGACGGCCAATGGCTAACGATGGTGCCCGCCATGCCCGTCATGGCCGTGCCCATCATGACCGTGTCCGCCGTGCGGCGTGCAGGACGGCACCGCGTCCGACAGCGTATGCGTCGGCGCCGGCACGCCCGCGTCGAGGCCGGCCTGCAGCCTCGCCGCGACATAGGCATCGGCGTCCGAGCACAGCATGAAGCGCCGCCTCACCAGATCATCGACCGCCTGCACCACCGCGTTGTGGTAGCTGTCGTAGGTCTTGTAGCGCTCCTCGACCGAGAGCCGCGGATCGCCCGAGGCCAGACGATCGGCCTTGGTGCGCGGGAACGGGATGTATTGCCCCGAGCCCTCGCAGCCATCGTTCGCCCATGTGCCCGCGCGAAGCGCCCAGCCGGTGTAGGTCGCCAGCGGCACCGTCAGTTCCGGCAGGCGGACGCCGGCGATGTCGTTGCCGTCCCGGTCGGTCTTCGGCACGTAGCTCGGATAGATCTGGCCGTTGGCCGGGTTGTCCTCATAGGGCGGGTGCGTGACCGGCGGATTGATGGTCGGAATGCCGGTCTCGTAGAAGTGCGGGCCGTAGTTGAACCGGTAGCGGGTGGTCTTGAGGCCCGTATACGTGACGCCCGGAATGCTCGGGAAGCCGGCCTTCCATTGCGGCAGCGGCGGCACCAGCGTGCCGTCGCGCAGCATCGGCACCGCCGACCGCGGCGGCGACCGGCCCTGGGTCGACCACTGGTCGAGGTCTTCCCACAGCGCGCGTTCGACCTGGGCCGGCCCCAGCGGATTGAGGAACTGCTGGCACGAGCCCTTCGAGGTCGGGTTGCCGCCGCTAGCGTGCTGCGCGCTCGACAGCAGATAGAGCCGCGTCAGCGGATGATCCGGCAGGTCGACGCGCCCGGTCGGATCAGTGCTCATCAGCGACGCCGCCTTCACCCAGTACTCGTTGGCCGAGTAGAACTCGAGCGCCAGCGGACAGGTGCGGGACTGCTCGCACCTCCTGTAGCGCCAGTCGCTGCTGCGCGAGATCGGGTCATAGGTCGGCACATTGGCGAACGGATAAAGCCCTTCGAGATAGAGCAACTCCTGCCGGTTGCGGTTGGTACGCCGGGTCTGCGACCAGCGATAGTTCATGTTGAGCCCGTCGCCGGCCGCGACCCACTGCAACATGGCGTCGAACACCCTGTCGTGATGCTCGTCCTCGTTGAAGCCGAGACTGGTGAAATCGTTCAGCAGGCGTCCCGGCTGCGACAGCGTGTAGGTGTAGATGCGCCGAACGTCACCGGCGAGCGGGTTCGGCGTGCCGGCATCGTCGGCCCTTGCGTTGCGCAGGAACGATGCGAAGTCGCGGATCGCGGCAAAGCCCATGCCGTTCGGCGTCGGGTCCTTGGCAATATAGGAGAACTCGTAGATGTCGTTGCTGACGAAATTGCCCGTGGTCAGCTTGATCGCCGTCAGGCTGGCATCGGTGTAGTCCCAGCCGCTGGGGTCGACGACCGTCGGCGTATCGTCGAGATGGACGCGATGCGTCAGCACCGCGTTCGGCGCACCCTTGCTCGCCGTCGCCGCCGGATAGGTCAGCGTGTAGGTGCCCGAACCGGTCACGATGTACTCATAATTCGGGCCGGTGATGCTCGAACCGGACGGCCCGTGCAGCACCGGGAACGACGCGGTTGCCGTGAGGCCGGTCAGCGGACCGAGGTTGTTCTCCCAGCCGGCCCAGACGGTGGTGTAGCCGCGCGTCCAGAAAAACGAGCCCGCCAGTGCCGTCTGGTCGGTTATCGAGGCCGGATCGTTGCCGCCCGGCGTATTGTTGATCGGGCCAAAGGTCTTGCCGCCGCGATTCGGCGGCTCGAACATCACCTTGTGATTGCCTTTGCGCAGATCGACCGGCTTCAGGATGTAGAAATTGTGCTGATAGCTGACGCGGCCGTGCGAGTTCTTCGGCGCGAGCTCGATGTCGGTGATCACCGAATTGAGACGGTTGCCCGGATCGATCTCGCCGGTCGCGATACCGGTGAAGTATTCATACTGACCGACGTTCGGAAACGAATAGCCGCCGAACGCAATGCCGTGAGTCAGGATCTGAATCTGAGTGGTGCGCGCCTGCGCAGCAGACGCCACGGCGCCGACCGCCAGCGCCGTTGCGAGACCAAGCGGCACGAGCGTTCGCTTCGATATCTTTCTTCTGGAATCAACGAAAGGACTACATCCAAGGTGAGTCATGTTTCGCTCCCTATGCCGGCCTCCGTCCTTGTCCGCCTCGACATGTTCGACAAAGCGGATGGACGGTTCAGCCGGCGCTCAATGATTTTGAACAGGGAACGCTAACAGAGCCCACGCGTGGGCCGTGCGAGCCGAAGGCCGCTATTTGCGCGTGGCTGCAATGCGGGAATGTATTTACGCCTTCGCCGCAAAATTTACGTGAAAGTTATGCAGTTCCGCCAAGCCGCTTAATGTGTTTGCTTTTCAGCCGACCAGCGCCAGTCCGAATTCACGAATATTATTTCTCATCATGTCGATGTATGTGGGCGCCGGCCCGTCAGCCTTCGACAGCGCATCGGAGTAAAGCGTGCCGCCGATCCGCGCGCCGGTCTCGCGCGCGATCTGCTCCATCAGCCGCGGATCGGAAATGTTTTCCACGAACACTGCCGGAATCTTTTGCCGGCGAATCTGGTCGATGATCTTGGCGACATCCTTTGCCGATGCCTCGCTCTCGGTCGACACGCCCTCCGGCGAGATGAACTCCATGCCGTAAGCCGCGCCGAAATAGCCGAAGGCATCATGCGTCGTGATGATGCGGCGCCGGTCGGCGGGAATCTTGGCGATCGCGGCCTTCACCTCGCCTTCAAGCGCGTCGAGCTTGGCGAGATAGGCTTTGGCGTTGGCTTCGTAGACGCTCTTGCCGGCCGGGTCGGCCTTGCTCAATCCATCGCGGATGTTGGCGACATAAATTTTCGCGTTGGCGACCGATTGCCAAGCATGCGGATCGGTCACCACATGGCCCGGCTTGTCCTCATCTTCCATTTTCAGCGGCTTGATGCCCGTCGTCGCGACCACCGTCATCGCCTTGCCGCCGGCGGCCTTCACCAGCCGGGTCATCCAGCCTTCGAGGCCGAGACCGTTGATGAAGACGATCTTCGCGCGGCCGATCCTCTCGGCGTCGGCCGGCGTCGGCGAATAGACGTGGGCGTCGCCGTTCGGCCCGACCAGCGTCGACACCTCGATGCGGTCGCCGCCGACATTCTTCACCAGGTCGCCGAGGATCGAGAAGCTGGCGACGACCTTGATCTTTTCCTGCGCCATCGCCGGACCGGCGGCAAGCGCAACGGTGAAGGCAGCAAGCGAAGCAGAGGCAAACGAACGTCGTGTCAACATGTCGGTCTCCTGTGTACAGGCCCCCGGAAAATTCAGGCTTCGAGATGGCGCCGCGGCGCGCGCAGCCAGAGCAGGCCGCCGATCGGCCCGACGATCACGGACGCCGCGTAGATCAGGCCGGCGACCAGGATGATTGCCGGCCCCGCCGGCAGACTGGCGTGATAGGACACCAGCAGCCCGATATAGCCGGACACGACGGCGACGCCGCAGGCGATGCCGATCATGCCCGAGATGTCGCGCGCCCAGAACCGCGCCGTGACCGCCGGCAGCATCATGATGCCGACGGCGAGCAGCGTGCCGAGCGCGAGGAAGCCGCCGACCAGGTTCATCACCACGAGCGCCAGGAACGCGATATGGGCGGGCGCGCCGGCGGCGCTGACCGAGCGCAGAAAGCCCGGATCGACGCACTCGACCACCAGCGGCCGCCAGATCAGCGCCAGCGTGATCAACGACAGGCTGGCGATGACGACAATCAGCAGCAGCGTCGGGTTGTCCACCGCCAGCACCGAGCCGAACAGGAAGTGCAGCAGGTCGACATTGGTGCCGCGCATCGACACGATGATGACGCCGAGCGCGAGCGAAATCAGGAAGAACGCGGCCAGCGACGCATCCTCCTTGAGCTGGGTGAGCCGCGCAATGGCGCCGGCGCCGAGCGCGATGATGAAGCCGGCAAGAAGTCCGCCGCCGGCGAGCGCGAACAGGCTGAGGCCCGCGATCAGGAAGCCGATCGCCGCGCCCGGCAGAATGGCATGCGCCATGGCGTCGCCGATCAGGCTCATGCGCCGCAGCATCAGGAAGACGCCGATCGGCGCCGCGCCGAGCGCCAGCGCGAACGAGCCTGCGAGCGCGCGGCGCATGAATTCATAGTCAGCAAACGGCGCGATCAGCCAATCGTAAATCATGCGACCTTGACCTCACAGGCCGTCGCGTCCTCGTCGAAGGCTTCGCACATCTGCCGCGCCCTGTTAAGGTTCGCGGCGCTCAGGACATCGCAAGTCTTGCCCCAGGCGACC
This sequence comes from uncultured Undibacter sp., assembly GCA_964576085.1. Lineage (GTDB taxonomy): Bacteria > Pseudomonadota > Alphaproteobacteria > Rhizobiales > Xanthobacteraceae > Pseudolabrys. The sequence continues at coordinate 4,581 of CAZNTY010000526.1, forward strand.
GGCTCGCGCGCGAGCAGCAGCGTCTGTGGAAAATGCGCCTCGACCATCGGAATGTCGTGCAGCGCGGCGAGCACCGTGCGGCCCTCGCCGTGCCAGCGGCGCACCAGCGCCAGCAGGTCGCCGACCGTCTTCAGGTCAATGGCATTGAACGGCTCGTCGAGCACGATCACACGCGCGTCCTGCAACAGTAGCCGCGCGAACAGCATGCGCTGCATCTGCCCGCCGGAGAGCGTGCCGATCGGCCGCTGCTCGAAGCCGGTCAGGCCGACGGTCTCGATCGCATGCTCGATCGCCTCTCGCTCATCGAGCGCTCCGAACAAGCCGGCGCGCTTCCACAAGCCCATCGCCACCATGTCGTAGACAGAAATCGGAAAACTGCGGTCGATCTCGGCGGACTGCGGCAGGTAGGCGATGTCGCGCGCGGCAAGCCCGCCAAGCTCGATGCGTCCGGCCAGCGGCTTGAGCGCGCCGACAATGCCCTTGAACAACGTCGACTTGCCAGCGCCGTTCGGGCCGACGACGGCGAGCAGCGCGCCTTCCTCGACCGCACCGCTGAGGTGGTGCACGGCAGGATGACGGTCGTAGCCGAGCGTGAGATCGCTGAAGCGGACCTGGGCGTTCACGGTTTCCGTTTCCCTGTCGTCAGTGCATCGCCCAGAACACCGCGAGCCACATCAGCACGATGAGCACGCCGGCGATGGCGAGCCGCTGCCAGACCGACAGCCGCAGCAGCGACGGCGCGACCGCAGCCGGCGGATGGACATGGCCCAGATGATGGTGGTGTGTCATGGCACTGTCTGCAGACGAAACGTTATAGTATTACATCTTTTGATTTTGGCAAGACGGGCCGTGCGCGCCTGCGGGCGCGGACGCCGACATTGACCCCCTGAAAACCGCCCGATAGCTTGCGCCGCGATGGGGATGGGGTTCCCCAAAACCGCCCGCCTGCTCGCAGCAAGGCAAAAAGAGCCGGCCGGCTGATGACTCCTACCGCGTGCAGGTCGCGTTATCGCGATCCGGCGGCAGGATCCTGTTCCGGTCGCCGCAACGAGGCGGCTTTTTTTTGGCCGCGCAACAGTGAGGACGGAAGGATGAACTACCTGATTGTATTTGCCGGCGGTGGCATCGGTGCGGCGATGCGGCACGGCTTCAACGTGCTGTTCGCCCGGCTATTCGGCACCGCCTTTCCCTATGCGACGCTGTGGGAGAACGTCACCGGCTCGGTGGTCATGGGCATCCTGGTCGCGACCTTCGCGTTCCGCAGCGAAATTCCCCAGCACCTGCGGCTGTTCCTCACGACCGGCGTGCTCGGTGGCTATACGACATTCTCAACCTTCTCCCTCGACGTCGCGGTGCTCTACGAGCGCGGCGACTTCGGCCTCGCGGCGCTTTACGTGCTGCTTTCAGTCGTGCTGTCGGTCGGCGGACTGTTCGCCGGGCTCGCCCTCATGCGCGCCTATGCTGCCTGAACGACAGTGGCGCAGATGTCATTCAGGCCGGGCTGCGCTCCATTGGCGTAAGTTTGAACGCGCGCCTCCGGCCGAGGCGCAGCACATCGACCTCGATCTCCTTGCCGATCCGGGTGTGATCGAGCAGCCTGACCATGTCATCGACGCCGGTCACGCTTTGGCCGTCGAGGCCGACGATAAGGTCGCGCGAGAGCAGCCCGGCCTTGCCGGCCGGTCCCTGGTGTTCGATTGACATCAGCGCCGCGGCTGTCCTGTTTTCGATCCCGGCAGCCAGCGCATGACGCCGCGGCACCGGCACCGTCTGGGCGGCGACGCCGATGTGCGCGC
>CAZNTY010000527.1:0-8023 GCA_964576085.1 uncultured Undibacter sp.
TGTTCACCGCCACCGAGGCGGCGGCGATGGCGGCGGTCTATTCGTTTTTCATCGCGGTATTCGTCTACAAGTCGCTGACGATCTGGGACGTGCCGCGCGTGCTGCTGCGAGCCGCCAACACCAGCGCGATGCTGCTCTACATCATCACCAACGCGGTGCTGTTCTCTTACGTGCTCACTAACGAGAACATCCCCTCCGCCCTGGCCGACTGGATCACGGCGCAGCACCTTGGCTGGTTCGGCTTCCTGTTGCTGGTCAACATCCTGCTGTTGATCGCCGGCAACTTCATGGAGCCGAACTCGATCATCCTGATCATGGCGCCGATCCTGGTGCCGGCCGCCAAGAAGCTCGGCATTGATCCGGTGCATTTCGGCATCACCATCGACGTCAACATGGAGGTCGGCCTGTGCCATCCACCGGTCGGCCTCAACCTCTATGTGGCGTCGATGATCGCGCGAATGCGCATCACCGATCTGGCAGTGGCGGTGTGGCCGTGGCTGCTGACGATGTTGGTGTTCCTGATCGTCGTGACCTATGTGCCGGAACTGACACTGTTCCTGCCGCGCCTGCTCGGAATGCACTAGTCCCCGTCGATGATCGCCACCGCGCGAGTCCAGCCGGCCGAGCCGCCGCGCACCTTCACCGGAAAGCAGCTCACCCTGAAGCCTGTTGCCGGCAGCGCTTCGAGATTGTGCAGCTTCTCGATGTGGCAATAGCCGATCTCGCGGCCGGCGCGATGGCCTTCCCAGATCAGACTCGGGTCCTTGGTTTCCGTATAGCGCCGCATGGTGTGGATGAAGGGCGCGTCCCAGCTCCAGCCGTCGGTGCCGGTGACGCGCACGCCGCGTTCGAGCAGGTAAAGCGTCGCCTCGCGGCCCATGCCGCAGCCCTTGGCGACATAATCAGGCTGTCCGTAGGCTGCGCCGGCGGCCGTGTTCACGACGACGATCTCGAGCGGCGACAGCGTGTGGCTGATGCGCTTGAGCTCGGCCTCGACATCGGCGGCAGTCGCGACATAGCCATCGGCGAAATGCCGGAAGTCGAGCTTCACGCCGGGCTGAAAGCACCACTCGAGCGGCACCTCGTCGATGGTGATGGCGCGCTTGCCGCCGTCCATCGTGGAGGCGAAGTGGTAGGGCGCGTCGAGGTGCGTGGTGCAGTGGGTCGATAATTTCACCCATTCGAAACCCCAGCCTTCGCCGTCCGGCAGGTCGTCCTTCTTCAGCCCGGGAAAGAACTTGAGGATATCGGATGCCGTATCCTGGTGATTGAGATAGTCGATGTGCGGTCCATAGCCCGGCGGATCAGCCGCGACACCGTTTTCAAGCGGCACGGAGATGTCGATGATGGTTCGGGGCACGATTGTTTCCTTCTGTCATGCCGGCCAACCGGGTCCGGCCGAAAGCCGGTCCGGTTCGTAAACTTGTGCCGGGCATCCACGCCTTTAATCTCGACAACTTAAGCAAGGCGTGGATGCCCGGCACAAGCCCGGCCATGACGTTGAGAGATGGAGACTAATCAATGCCCGCCTATTGGGTCGCGCGCGCGAAGATCAATGATCCGGCGGAATACAAAAAATATACCGACCTCGTTCCGGCGATCATCGCCAAATTTGGCGGCAAGGTGCTGGCGCGGGGCGGCCGGTTCGAGATCATGGAGGGGCCACGCAAATTCCACCGCTTCGTGGTGATTGAATTTCCCACGTTGGAGCAGGGGATCGCATGCTTCAAATCGCCGGAGTATGACCGTGCTGCGGCGTTCCGGCGCCGCGGCGCGGGCGAGGTGGAAACGGTGATGATGGAAGGAATCTGAGAGTGGGCAGGATTCCCACGCTCGCTCCCACTAGCGCGGATTGCCGAAATGCGCATAAGATACGGCAAAACAATGCTTAATCGGGAGGAAGGATGATGCTTCACAAATTGAAATCTCTCGCCGGCGCCGTGCTGGCTGTTATCGCGGCGGGCGCTCTGCTGGCGGGGCCTGCCGTGGCGCAAAGCGGTGAGCCGATCAAGATCGGCTTCAGCATGTCGCTGACCGGACCGCTTGCCGCCAACGGCAAGCAGGCGCTGCTCGGCGCCAAGATCTGGGAAGAGGAGACCAACAAGAGCGGCGGCCTGCTCGGGCGTCCGGTCAAGCTCGTCTACTACGATGACCAGAGCAACCCGTCGACCGTGCCGGGCATCTACACCAAGCTGCTCGACGTCGACAAGGTTCAACTGGTGGTTGGCCCCTATGCCACGGCAATGATCGCGCCGGCGATGCCCGTCGTGATCGCGAAGAAGAAGATGTTCATCGGTCTGTTCGGCCTCGCCGTGAACAGCAAATTCAAATACGACCGCTACTTCGCGATGATCCCGACCGGCCCGGACACCAAGCCGTCCTTCACCATCGGCCTCTTCGAGGTGGCGGCAAAACAGAGCCCGAAGCCGACCACCGCGGCGCTGGCCTGGTCGGATCTCGAGTTCTCCAAGAACGCCTGCGAAGGCGCGCGCGATAACGCCAAAAAGTTCGGCTTCAAGGTCGTTTACGACAAGAGCTATCCCGGCAATACCACCGACTTCACGCCGATCGTGCGCGCGCTGCAGTCGGCCAACGCCGACATCGTCGTCCTGTGTTCCTATCCGCTCGACGCGGTCGGCATGACGCTGGCGATCAACGAGCTCGGCTACAAGCCGAAGATGGTCGGCGGCGCGATGGTTGGCCTGCAGGCCACCGTGTTCAAGCAGAAGCTCGGCCCGGCGCTCAACGGCATCGTCAACTACGAGACCTGGGTGCCGTCGATGCTGACCCCGGCGAGCGACACGTTCCTGAAAACCTACCAGTCGCGTGCCGCCGCTGAAGGCGTGGATCCGCTCGGCTACTACCTCGGCACCTGGGGCTATGCCTATCTCGAAGTGCTGGCCCAGGCTGTCAACGGCACCAAGAGCATCGACGATACGAAGCTCGCCGACTGGCTGCACAAGAACCCGGTCAAGACCATCATGGGCGAGGTCCGGTTCGGCAAGGATGGCGAGTGGACCAAGTCGGGCATGCTGCAGGTGCAGTACCACGACATCAAGGGCAACGGTCTCGATCAGTTCAAGGGCATGGACACCCAGACCGTCGTGGCCGGCCCGCCCGGCATGAAGCTCGGCAAGGTGATCTACCCGTACGAGAAGGCCAAGCAGTAGACCGCACGATCATTCTGAAACGACAGCGGCGCGGGCCTCGGCCCGCGCCGTTTTGTATTTATACATGGCTCGGCCTCATATCACCCGATAGAACTTCCGGATCAGGTCATTGTTGTTGAGCTCGTCGGCGGAGCGGCCTTCGAATGCGATCTTGCCGTGCACGATCACGTAGCCGCGGTCAGCAATGCGGATCGCCTGGGTGAAGTTCTGCTCGGCCATCAAGACCGTGAGGTGATAATGCTCCTTGAGCTCTTTGATGGCATCGATGGTGCGCCGCACCAGGAGCGGAGCGAGTCCGACCGAGGGTTCGTCGACCAGCAAAATGCGCGGGGTGCTCATCAGCGCGCGGGCCAGCGCCAGCATCTGCTGCTCGCCGCCGCTCATCGAGCCCGCAAGCTGCGCACGCCGTTCCGCCAGCCGCGGGAACGCCTCGAAGCAGAACGCCATGTTGGCTTTGATCTGCTCACGGGCCTTCGGCCGGAAGGCGCCGAGCAGCAGGTTCTCCTCCACCGTCAGTTTCGGGAATAGCCGCCGGCCCTCGGGCACCAGCGCGATGCCGAGGTCGACGATCTGTTCGGTCGTCTTGCCGACGAGATCGTGCTTGACGCCGTCGATCTCGGCAACGATCCGGCCGGCTACCGGGCGCACGATGCCCATCACGCATTTCATCAGCGTGCTCTTGCCGTTGCCATTGGTGCCGAGCAGGGCGACGGTCTCGCCCGCCCGGACGCTGACCGAGACGTCCTCGATCACCCGGACCGAGCCGTAGGCGGCATGCACGCCTTCTATGGTGATGCTACTCGCCAATGTAGGCCCTCACCACTTCGGGGTCGCGGACCACCGTCTCCGGCGCGCCGTCCGCGATCTTCCTGCCGGTCACCAGCACGACCAGACGCTGCGAGAAGCTCATCACCGCGCTCATGATGTGCTCGATCAGGATGATCGTGATGCCGTTTTCGTTGAGCCGCTTGAGCAACGCGAGGATTTCCTCGACTTCCGAGTGCGACAGGCCGGCCATCGCCTCGTCGGCGATCAGCAGCTTCGGCTCCGCCGCCATCGCGCGCGCAAGCTCCAGCTTTCGCATCTCGACCTGGGTGAGGTCGCGCGGGCGGTGCGCCGCCTTGGCTTCGAGGCCCACCATTTTCAGGAGCTCCGCACAGCGCGCATCGATGTCATCGGCATGCAGCGGCGTGCCGGCGCGCTTGTGCACGGTGTAGAACATCGGAATTTTCAGATTGTCGGCGAGCGACATGCTGGCGAACGGTCGCGGCAGCTGGAAGCTGCGGGCCAGACCGCGGTGGGTGCGCTCGTGCGCGGCGAGCCCGTCCACGGTCTGTCCGTCGAATTGCACGCTGCCTGTATCGTTGCGCAGCGTGCCGCAAATGCAGTTGACCAGCGTGCTCTTGCCGGAGCCGTTCGGTCCTATCAGCCCGAGCCGTTCGCCGGGCTGGACGTCGAGATCGATGCCGTCGAGCGCGACGAAGCCGCCGAACCTCTTGCCGACGCCCTTGATCTGCAGCAGCGCGCTCATGGCTTCTTCCTCGCGCGCATCCAGTCCTGCACCAGGCCGACCAGTCCGTTGGGCGCGATGATGACGAACACGATCAGCAGCAGGCCGACGATCAGCAGGTTGACCGCGGAGGAGATCGTGACGTTGGCGACCTGCTGCAGCGTGCCGAGCAACACCGCACCGATCAACGGACCACCCCAGTTCATGGTGCCGCCGATCATCGGCATGGCGATCGAGTTGACGGCGTATTCGAGGCCGAAGGCCGATTGCGGCTGCAGGAAGCCGATGAAGTAGGGGAACGGCGCCCCGGCCATGCCCATCAGCGCCCCGGACAGCGCCGTGGCGACCAGCTTCAGTTGCAGGGTCGGCACGCCGGAGGCTTCGGCGGCCAGTTCATCGTCGCGAATCGCAGCGAAGCCGTAGCCGAGCTTCGATCGTTCGATCATGCGGGCGACCGTCAGCGCGATCACGGCCATCAGCAGCATCAGAACGAAGAGATACTGGACATAGCTGCCGATCAGCGGCGCCGTATCGGGCCGGATCACATAGGCGCCGCTCGATCCGCCGACGAACTCCCAGTTCACTACCAAAGTCTGCAGCACGACCGCGAGCGCCAGCGTGGCGATCGCAAAGAACGCGCCGCGCAGCCGCAGCGTCAGGTAGCCCATGCCATAGCCGATCAGTCCAGACGCCAGCCCGCCGAACAGGATCAGGACCGGGATGGGCAGCGGGAAAATCGCCTGTGCGATCGGCGCCAGGCTCTCCGGCACGAGGTCGTCGATGTTGTTGGCCACGGTGATGAGCGCGACCGAGCTGTAGGCGCCGACCGCGAAAAATGCTGATGAGCCGAAATTGACGTAGCCGGTATAGCCGCCGAGGATGTTCCAGGCGGTGGCCAGGATGATGTACTGCACGATCGTGTAGCCGGCGACGAAATAGTATTCGTTGCCGATGGCGCGCAGGATCAGGAATACTGCAACCGCGACAGCCAGCGAGGCGAGGGCGAAGGCGGGATTGCGCACGGCTTACCGTCCCAGCAGACCGGACGGGCGGAACGCCAGCGTCAGCAGCAGGAGGCCGAACGATACCGCAGGGGCCCAGGACGGCCCGTAGAAGGTCGAGGTGATGCTCTCGATCACGCCGATCAGTAATGCGGCGATCAGCGTGCCCGGAAGGCTGCCCAGGCCACCCAGCACGCAGATCGCGAACACCCGGCCGATGTATTCGCGTCCGACCGAGGGTTCGACCGGCTGGATCACGATCAGCAGCGCGCCCGCCACCGCGGCCGTCGCGATCGAGCAGCCGAACGCGATCCGCTTGATGCGGACCGGGTCGGCCGCCATCAGCTGCAGGGCGAACTGGTCCTGCGACACCGCCATGATGGCGCGTCCGGTGAAGGTGCGGCTGATGAGAAGCTGCAAGATGCCGAACAGCGCCAGCGCGACCACGAACGGCACCAGGAGGCGCAGCGGCAGGTCGACGAATCCGAAGCTCAGGGCCGGCCCGATATAGGCCGCCTCCACGTAGCGGTAATCGACGCCGAAGGTGAGGATCAGCACGACCTCGGTAACGAACAGCACGCCGAAGAAGAAGGCGAGGCCTCGCAGTGATTCGGCGCCGCGCTTCTCGAATGACTGGTAGTAGACGCGATAGATGACGTCGCCGAGCAAATAGAACGCCGGCAGCATCACGACGCTGACCACGATCGGGTCGATGCCGAGCTTGATGTTGACGATATAGGCGATGTAGGAGCCGAGAATGATGAAGGCCGGGTGCGCGATGTTGACGATATCGAGCATGCCGAACGAGATCGAAATTCCGGCCGTGACTGCCGCATAGAAGCCGCCGATCAGCAGGCCGGCGATGATGGCGTTGATCAGCAGCGAGAAGTCCATTTGCGGTTCGGCCGGCAAACGGCGGCGACTGCCGGCCCGAATCTCCCCTGGAGCGCTTGTTTGTTGCGTAACCCGCGCGTTGATTGTCAGTGTGCAGGAACGACGACGGCTTGGCTAGTGCGATCGAGCCGGCAGGGTGAAATGGACCGGCGAGGTGGGAAGAGGCGACCGCCGGCTGGGGCGGTCGCCTTGCAGGTCAGGCCGTCATGCGGCGGCGCTTGGCCGCACGCCGGCCGGCAACGGCAACGGCTTGTTTGCGCTGTCCTTGAATTCGACCGTCATGAAGACCAGTTCGCGGTCGCCGAGATTCTCCAGGTCGTGCACCTTGAATTCGCCCGCGGCGTAGCTCTCGTGCCGCGTCTCGCCGGGCGCATAGGTGTATTCGACCGTGCTGCCGTCATGCACGTGCTGGCGGCCACGGCCACCGCTTACTGCGGTCCAGAAATAATCCAGGACGTGGCGGTGAAAGCCGATGCGCTCGCCGGGCGCAAGCCGGATCATCCAGACGCGCGTGCGGTCGGTTTCCGACAGCAACTGGCTGCCGACGCAGGGGTTGTTGTTGTGCTTTTCGCGCTCGAACTCGGCGGCAATTTCGGCCGGCCACTGCGACTTCTCTTTTCGCTCGGCCGCTTTATCCAGCATGGTCAGGGCCATGACTTCCTCCAGTTTCTTTTGGCTTGATATATAACACGTCCGCCGAAACCGGAAGCTGAGCGACCGTGGCCCGACCCTCTGACAAGTACGCGATCGTCATCGGCGGCTCGATGAGTGGCCTGCTTGCCGGGCTGATGCTGCGGCGCGGCGGGTGGGTTGTCGATATTTTCGAACGCGTCGGCGGTGAACTTGCCGACCGCGGGGCCGGCATCGTGGCGCAGCCGGAACTCATTTCGCACCTGCGCATGCTCGGCCTCGATACTGCCCACTTGGGCGTCGAGGTTTCGGTCCGCAAAATTCTTGATCCCCTGGGCACCGTCGCCAATCGAAAAGTGTGCCCGCAGGTGATGACGTCCTGGGAACGCGTTTATCGCCTGATGCGGGACGCGTTTCCGCCCGGACATTACCACCGCGGTCGCGCCCTCGAATCTTTTACGCAAGATGGCGGCCGGGTTGTCGCCCATTTTTCCGACGGCGAAAGTCGTGCCGCCGAGCTGCTCGTCGGCGCCGACGGCATCCGATCGACGGTGCGACAGCAGGCATTGCCGAACGTCACGCCGCTCTATGCCGGCTACGTGGCCTGGCGCGCGCTGCTGTCCGAGCGCGACGTTCCAGCCTCGGTGCGGGGCGAGCTGTTTGAAGGGATGACCTTCGAGCTGCCGCCGGGCGAGCAGTTCCTCGGCTATCCGGTGGCCGGTCCCGACAACGACCTGCGCCCCGGGCATCGCCGCTTCAACGTCGTCTGGTATCGGCCGGCCGAAGAGAAGACCAAGCTCGACTGGCTGCTCACCGAC
>CAZNTY010000528.1:0-5081 GCA_964576085.1 uncultured Undibacter sp.
AAATTGGACGCTCATAAACAACGGGTTGTCATGCCCGGCCTTGTGCCGGGCATCCCGCTTACGAAGGCACGGTGCGTTCCTAAGCGGGATGGCCGGGTCAACCCGGCCATGACGGCCAATTTGGCATTTACAACCGTTGAAAATCGACCATTTATTTTCGGTCAGGCTCTGAGGTGCGAGCCGCAATAGCGGCGAGCCTCGAAGGATGACGTGCAAAGATCACGCCGGGGTGCGGAAATCGAGAAACCGTCCGAGCCGGTAGTCATAGAGTTTGCCCGTGACCGTGCAATCCGGCAGGCAAAGCGGCACGATCGCCTTGGCGACCTCCTCGGGCGTCGGCAGCGTCATGGGGTCTTCGCCCGGCATCAGCGCGGCGCGCATCCGGGTACGGGTCGGGTTGGGCGAGAACAGGTTAACCCTGATGTTGATCGAAGCGGTTTCGTTCGCATAGGTGCGCGCCAGCGCCTCGAGCGCGGCCTTCGAGGCCGAATAGGGTCCGACATAGGGGCGCGCGTTGTGCGCGGCACCGGACGTGACGAACACCACCCGCCCGGCCGGCGCGCGCTTGAGCAGCGCATCCATCGTGCGGATCAACTGCCAGTTGGCGGTGACGTTGACTGCGAAGATATTGTCCCAGTCCTTCGGCTCGACATGATCGAGCGGCGATGAGATGCCCGCGACCCCGGCATTGCCGACCAGCACGTCGAGCCGCTGGTAGCGCTCGTTGAGCGCCAGCGCGAGCCGGGCGATGCCGTCGCTGTCCTTGAGATCGAGCGGCACCAGCGTCGCGCTGCCGCCGGCCGCCCTGATCCGGTCGTCGAGCTCTTCCAGCCCGCCGCTGGTGCGCGCGACCGCGACGACATGCGCGCCGGCTTCGGCCAGCGCCAGCGCCAGCGCCGCGCCGATGCCACGCGAGGCACCGGTGACGAGGGCGATTTTGTCGGCCAGAGGTTTGGGACGATTGTCCATTCTATCATGCCCGGCACCCGGGTCCGGCCTTCGCCGGCCCGGGCGCAGGCCCTTGTGCTGGGCGTCCACGCCTTGATTTGGTTGCAGCTTTAGAAGGCGTGGATGGCCAGGACAAGCCAGCCATGACGGAAAATGGCAATCAGCCCGCCTCTGCGAGCAGCGACAACTGCCGCGGCGAGGTCTGCTGGCCGGTGAGGTCGGTGAGGCCGGTCGGGTATTCGCCGGTGAAGCAGTGGTCGGTGAACTGCGGCCGCGCCGGATCACGACCGGGCAGGCCGGTCGCACGGTAGATGCCGTCGATCGAGAGGAAAGCGAGGCTGTCGGCGCCGATGAACTTGCACATGCCGTCGAGATCGTGGGTCGCCGCCAGCAGCTTCTCGCGCTCCGGCGTGTCGATGCCATAATAGTCAGGATGCTTGATCGGCGGCGAGGCGATGCGGAAGTGCACCTCCTTGGCGCCGGCGTCGCGCATCATCTGCACGATCTTGCGCGAGGTGGTGCCGCGCACGATCGAATCGTCGATCAGCACGATGCGCTTGCCGGCGACCACGGCACGATTGGCGGAATGCTTCATGCGCACGCCGTGATCGCGGATCGCCTGGGTCGGCTGAATGAAGGTGCGGCCAACATAATGATTGCGGATGATGCCGAGCTCGAACGGGATGCCAGACGCTTGCGCAAAGCCGATCGCCGCCGGCACGCCGGAATCGGGCACCGGCACGACGACGTCGGCCGTTGTCGTGGTTTCCTTTGCTAGCTCGGCGCCCATCGCCTTGCGGATGTCGTAGACCGGCCGGCCGCCGACGATCGAATCCGGGCGCGAGAAATAGACATATTCGAAGATGCAGGGGCGCGGCGCCATCGGCGGGAACGGCTTGTGCGACTGCGCGCCATCCTCGTCGAAGATCACGACCTCGCCGTTCTCCACGTCGCGCACGTAATGTGCGCCGATGATGTCGAGCGCACAGGTTTCCGAGGCGAGGATCGGGCAGCCGTCGAGCTGGCCGATCACCAGCGGGCGGATGCCGAGCGGATCGCGGGCGCCGACCAGCTTCTTGTTGGTCATGCCGACGAAGGCGTAGGCGCCTTCGAGCTGGCGCAGGCCCTCGATGAAGCGATCGACGAAGCGGTTGCGGCGGGCGCGCGCCACCAGATGCAGGATCACCTCGGTGTCGGTGGTCGACTGCATCATGGCGCCTTCGCGCACCAGGTCGCGACGCAGCTTGATGCCGTTGGTGAGGTTGCCGTTGTGGCCGATGGCGAAGCCGCCGGCGTTGAGCTCGGCGAACAGCGGCTGCACGTTGCGCAGGATGGTCTCGCCGGTGGTCGAGTAGCGCACGTGGCCGATCGCGCTGGTGCCGGGGAGGCGGTCGATCACCTCGCGCCGGGCGAAGGCGTCGCCGACCAGGCCCAGGCGCCGCTCGGAATAGAACCGCTTGCCGTCGTAGGAGACGATGCCGGCGGCCTCCTGGCCGCGGTGCTGCAGGGCATGGAGCCCGAGCGCGGTGATCGCGGCGGCGTCGGGATGGCCGAAGATGCCGAACACGCCGCATTCCTCGCGCAGCCTGTCGTCGTCGGGTCGGTCGAGCGGCGCGTTGGAACTGTGGCGATCCTGCATCTCGGCTCCTATCGCGCGGGCGCTTCGGTGCGACGGTCCGGCGCGCTGTCGGGAACGTCCTGCTCGTCCGGTTTCGGCCGCTTCAACCGCTTCAAGATGGTGCTCTCGGGGTCTTCCGGCAACATCGAGACCAGCCATTGCCCGGTGCTCTGCAGCACGACCTTCGATTTGGCCGATTTGACCCATTCCGGCTGGCTGCGGTCGGGTACCAGCCATGCAAAGAACAGATAGGCGACCACCATGATGATCAGCCCGCGGCCGAGCCCAAACAGGAAGCCGAGGGTGCGGTCGAGCGCGCCGACCCGGCTGTCGAGAATCATGTCCGAGATTCGCACCGTAATGATCGAGATCACCAAGAGCGTCACCAGGAACAGCCCGATCACGGTCACGCCGGCGGCGACCATGTCGCTGTTGACGTATTGCTTCACCGTCGGCAGCAGCCGGGAATAGCCGTAAAGCGTGGTCAGCGCCGCGAGGCCCCAGGCGGCGATCGACAGAATCTCGCGCATGAAGCCGCGAATCATCGCCAGCAGGCCCGAAACCAGCATCACCACCAGCAGAAAAACATCGAGCAGCGTGATCGGCATCGCCAGGCCCTGCGGATTGTCTGGGTGTATAGCGGGGCAACCGGGCGGCGTCACCCGTCTTACGGCGCCGTGCACGGCCTTTTCGCCGCCTGTCGAGGCGCTTTACGCCGTCTTGCGGCGGTTGCCGCGGGCTGCGATCTCGGCGACCAGCGCCGCCAGGTTGGCGACCTCGGTCAGCGCAAGGCCGGCCGGCACATCGGCGCGTGCGGCCTGCGGCGCGACCGCCCGGGTGAAGCCGAGCTTCGCCGCCTCTTTGAGCCGCGCCGCCTGCTGCGCCACCGGCCGCAGCGCACCGGACAGCGACACCTCGCCGAAATAGACCGCGTCGGGGGGCAGCGGCGCGTTGGCGAGCGAGGAGACGAGGGCGGCGGCGGCGGCGAGGTCGGCCGCCGGTTCCTGGATGCGCAGGCCGCCGGCAACGTTGAGATAGACGTCGTGGCCGCCGAGCCGGACCCCGCAATGCGCCTCGAGCACCGCGAGCACCATCGACAGCCGGCTCGGGTCCCAGCCGACCACCGCCCGCCTTGGCGTGCCTAGCGACGTCGGCGCCACCAGCGCCTGGATCTCGACCAGCAGCGGCCGCGTGCCCTCAATGCCGGCGAACACCGCGGTGCCGGGCCGACCGAGGTCGCGCTCCGACAGGAACAGCTCCGACGGATTGCTGACCTCGCGCAGGCCGGCGCCGGTCATCTCGAACACGCCGATTTCGTCGGTCGGGCCGAACCGGTTCTTCACCGCGCGCAGGATGCGGAACTGATGCGAGCCTTCGCCCTCGAAGGAGAGCACGGCGTCGACCATATGCTCGACCACGCGGGGGCCGGCGATCTGGCCGTCCTTGGTGACGTGGCCGACCAGGATGATCGCGGCGCCGGTCTTCTTGGCGAAGCGGATCAGGCTCTGCGCCGAGCCGCGCACCTGCGTCACCGTGCCGGGCGCGGCCTCGACCGCGTCGGTCCACATGGTCTGGATCGAGTCGATCACGATCAGCCGCGGCACCTTACCTTGCGACAGCGTTGCGAGGATGTCCTCGACCGAGGTCTCGGCCGCGAGCTCGACCTTGGCGGCCGACAGGCCGAGCCGCTCGGCGCGCAGCCGCACCTGCGCCACCGCTTCTTCGCCGGAGATGTAAACCGAGCGGTGGCCGGTCTTGGCCAGCGCCGCGGCGGCCTGGATCAGCAGCGTCGACTTGCCGATGCCGGGATCGCCGCCGACCAGCAGCACCGAGCCGTGCACAAAGCCGCCGCCGGTGACGCGGTCGAGCTCGGCGATGCTGGAGGGCAGGCGCGGCGCGTCATGGGTGTCGCCCGACAGCGGCTCGAGCGCGAAAGGCCGCCCCTTGCCGGGGCGCCGCCCGCCGGAGGCGACCGGCGCAGTGGCCGCGCCGTCCTCTTCCAGCAGCGTGTTCCACTCGCCGCAGGCCTCGCACTTGCCCTGCCAGCGGTTATAGGCCGCGCCGCAGTTCTGGCAGACGAAGGAGGGGGCGTGTTTGGCCATCATCCCACCCGGTAGATGCGGTGGTAGCGCTTGCCGAGGCTGGTCAGCACCTCGTAGCCGATGGTGCCGGCGCTGACGGCGAAATCGTCGACCGTGATGTCGTCACCGATCAGCGTGACCATGTCGCCGCGCCTAACCGCGCCTTCCGGCAGGTCGGTGACGTCGATCGCAATTAGATCCATCGACACGCGGCCGGCGAGGGTGCAGCGTTTGCCGGCGACGATAACGTCGCTGCCGCGCACGGCATCGGAGGCGCTGGCCGCGCGCAGATAGCCGTCAGCATACCCGATGCCGATCACGGCGAGGCGGGTTGCGCGTTTGGCGGTCCAGGCGGCGTCGTAGCCGACGGTCTCGCCGCGCGGCAGGTTGCGCAACGCAAGGATGCGGCCGCGCAGCTCAATGACCGGCCGCAT
>CAZNTY010000529.1:0-5050 GCA_964576085.1 uncultured Undibacter sp.
CCGTCCCCGCAAACGTGCCGGTGCTGGCGTCAGCGCCGCAGTGTAATCGAAGAATCGACGACCTGTCCGCCGCCGTGCGCGTCGAAAGAAATGGCCTGCTGGCGGCCGCGGATGACCATCGTCAGGTTGGCGCTGAACGCCGAGCTCTCGACGTGAATATCGAGCCGGCCGGGCTTGGCGGAGCCGATCGCGGTGCCGCCGACATTGCGGCTGTTCTCGCTCCAGCGGCCGGAAATCTTGTTGCCTTCGTCGGCCTGGAACTGGCCGACCAGATCGAATTTATAGCTGTCGCTGTCGCAGCTGAGCTGGAGATCGATCTCGGTCGCGCTCGAGCCGCGCGGGCGGTAGTTCGCCTTGCAACGCAACCGCTCGGTATTCTGTCCCTGGACGCGAATCTTGCCGGTGCCCGACCAGGTGCCGGGAAAATCGCTGAACGGCCCGGCCGGGGCCGCCGCGACAACCGGGCCGCTCGCGAACACCAGCGCCGCCAGGCCGGCAATCAATAGGGAATGGAACGATTGGCACGCATTCTTCATAGGATAATCCTCTAGCCGCACACTCTCCGGTAGCCGATAAGTCGTGATGGGGCGGCTAAAGTTCCAGACGCAATTGCGTGAACCGGGCTTACTGGAACCGGAACGGAGGGCTTAGGGCTCCAGTTCGGTATCCCAGTAAAGATAATCGAGCCAGCTTTCGTGCAAATAGTTCGGCGGGAATAACCGCCCATTGCGGTGCAGATGGTGCACGGTCGGCTGGAACGGCATCTGCGCGGGCCACATCTTGGCCTCGTCCGGCGTCAGGTTGCCCTTGCGCAGATTGCAGCCGCTGCAGGCGGCGACCACGTTGTCCCAGGTGGTGTGGCCGCCGCGCGAACGCGGCAGCAGGTGGTCGAAGGTCAGGTCGTCGCGCTCACCACAGTACTGGCAGGAGAAGCGGTCGCGCAGGAAGACATTGAACCGGGTGAAAGCCGGATGGGTCGAGGGCTTCACGAACGTCTTGAGCGAAACCACGCTCGGGAGCTTCATCTCGAAGCTCGGCGAATGCACCGCGCGGTCGTAGCTGGCGACGATATTCACGCGTTCGAGAAACACCGCCTTGATGGCGTCCTGCCAGGACCACAGCGACAGCGGGTAATAGCTCAGCGGCCGGAAGTCGGCGTTGAGCACCAAGGCCGGAAAACCGCCAGGTGACACATGGACGTTCAAGCGAGGCTCCTCAACCTCGTCGCCTGATTCCGCATAATTGTATGGGGGCGTGACGGAATTGTGAAGCGGGGTCAGTGGCATAGTCCACCTGGGCCGGTGTATCTGTTAATCCCCGCCGGCAGGCTCGCCTTGGCAGGAACCTGTCACCCCGATCTGCATCCAATGGGCGGACAACAGGAGATCGTGACTGTGGGACCTGCGCCGGCCGCCGCGTCCGTATTGTTCAGTGAGCAGGATTTGATCGCCCGCGCCCGCCAGGGCGAGGAGGCGGCGGTCCGCCTGATCGTGCGGCAGAACAATCGGCGGCTGTTTCGCGTCGCCCGCAGCATCCTCAAGGACGACTGGGAAGCCGAAGATGCCGTCCAGGAAACCTATGTGCGCGCCTTTTCCCGGCTATCGGAATTCGAGGGCCGGTCGCGGCTGAGCACCTGGCTCACCCGAATTGTCGTCAACGAGGCGCTCGGACGATTGCGAAGGCGCCGCCCCGGCGTCGACTTCGCCGAGGTCGAGCGAGGGGCCACTGACAACGGACAACTGGTGCCATTTCCGCTCGCCGCCCCGCAATTGGATCCGGAACGAGTCATGGCTCAATCGCAGCTCAACAGCGTGTTGGAAAAAGCAATCGATGCGCTGCCCGACGTCTATCGGATCGTTCTTGTGGCACGCGTCATCGAAGAGATGAGCGTCGAGGAAACCGCCGGACTGTTCGGTCTCAAGCCGGAAACCGTGAAGACGCGGCTGCATCGCGCCCGCGCGCTGCTGCGGCGGGAGCTTGAGGACAGCGTCGGACCGCTGCTGACGGATACCTATCAGTTTGGCGGCGCACGCTGTGAGCGCATGGCAGACCGGGTGATCGCGCGGCTGAAAGAGTCTCGGTAGGCCGGGAACCTGCCGCCGCGACTTGCATCCAATCTTCCGTAGCGTGGCCGCTGCGGCCGACACGGAGGACAGGATGATGCTCAAGACTTTTGTCACGGCGTTTGCCGCCGTGCTGCTGATCGCCGGCGCGGCGTCGGCGCAAGGTACGAACGCCAAGCCAAACGATGCGCAGATCGCCCACATCGCCTACACGGCCGGCCTGGCCGACATTGCCAATGCCGAGCAGGCGCTGAAGAAATCCAAGAACAAGGACGTCCGCGCCTTCGCCGAGAATATGCTGCGCGACCACAAGGCCGTGAACGACAAGGCGCTCGCTCTGGTCAAGAAACTCAAGGTCACGCCGCAGGACAACGACACCAGCAAGGCGATCGCCAAGGGGCAGGCCGACGAGCGCGCAAAGCTCGCCAAGCTCAGCGGCAAGGCGTTCGACAAGGCCTATGCGGAGAACGAGGTCGCCTACCACAAGACCGTGAACGGCGCGCTGGAATCGACACTCATTCCGTCGGCGAGCAATGCCGAGCTCAAGAGCCTGCTGGAAACCGGGCTCAAGATCTTCCAGGGCCACCAGCAGCACGCCGAGATGGTCGCGGCGGAATTCAAATGAGGAGTTCGACGATGCGGGCAGGATCGATCGCGGCTGTGACGGCGTTGTCAGTCGCGCTCGTTGCCCCGGCGAGCGCCGAGACGATCAAGGTGACGATCGACAAGGTCGCCTATGCCCCCGTGACCATTTCTGCCCGCGTCGGCGATACCATCGCGTGGAGCAATGCCGACCTTGTCGCGCACACGGCGACGGCGCGCGGCAAGTCGTTCGACATCATGATTTTTCCGAACAAGACGCAGACGCTGACGGTCAAGAAAGCCGGCGAGTTCGACTATTACTGTAAATTTCACCCGAACATGACCGGGCACATCAGCGTCAAGGATTAACTCACAACGCTGTCATGCCCGGCCTTGTGCGGGGCATCCACGCCTCCCTTTTTGTCCCAACGGCGTGGATGGCCGGGACATTAGGGGTTCTTTAGGACGCCGTTCTTCGAACGGCTATGCCCGGCCATGACATCGCGTTTGCAGTTGTTAGGCGCCTCGAAGGCTGCGGGCGAGAAATTCCCCGCCGTGGCGCAGACCCTCCTGGTCGATGCCGTGGCCGACGCCCGGCGAGATATGCCACTGGGTCGGAATGTCGAGCGCGGCGAGGCCCTGCGCGGCGTGGAGCAATGCCTGTACAGGGATCAGTGGATCCTGATCGCCGTGGATGAGCAGCACAGGCGGCCGTGAACGGATTTCTTCAGCGAATTTGTCGAGTTCGGCTTCGTCCGGCACCACCAGCATGCCGGAATAGCCGACGATCGCCGCCGGCGCGACCGCGCGGCGCAGGCCGACGTGCAGCGCCATCATGGTGCCCTGGCTGAACCCGACGAGGGCGAGCGCCGACCCCGGCAAGCTGTGGCGCGCCAGTTCGGCATCAACGAATGCGTTGAGCACTGGCGCCGCTGAATTGACGCCGCGCCAGCGTTCGGACGGATCGCGCATGGTCAGTGGAAACCATTCGCGTCCCGTCGGCGACTGGCCGCAAGGGCGCGGTGCATGCGGCGACACGAACGCCGTGTCGGGCATCAGGCCCTGCCAGGCGCGGCCAATCTCGATCAGGTCGTTGCCGTCGGCGCCGTAGCCATGCAGGAACACGACCAGGCTTTTCGCCCTGCCCGAGCGCGGCGCGATGCGCGGGCCATCAAGATTTGGCACGTCGGCCATTCGCCTTTCCCTTCGTCTTGCTGGTCTTCGATTTGGTTTTCGGCTCCGCCTTCGGTTCGAGCGAGATGCCTTCGCGGCGCTTCACCGCGTGATAGTAGGCCCACATCAGATGCGCCGCGACGCCTCGCCACGGCCGCCACGCCTCGGCGATCTTCGTCAGCCGCTCCGGACCGGGCCGCTTGCGCAAACCGAGCGCGATCTTCGCCGCCTCCTGCACCGCGAGGTCGCCGGCCGGGAAGGCGTCGGCGTGGCCGAGGCAGAACAGCAGGTAGATGTCGGCGGTCCACGGCCCGACGCCGTGCAGCTTGACCAGTTCGGCGTGCGCGACGTCGGCATCCATGTTGCCGACCGCGTCGAGGTCGATGGCGCCGCGCGCCACCGCCTTGCCGATCTCCTTGATCGACCGGATCTTGTTGTTGGAGAGGCCGAGCCGCTTCAGCCGGTCGGCGCGGGCGGCGCGCACCGCGTCGTGGTGGAACGGATCGAACGCCTTGAACAGGCGGTCGCGGATCGCCGCCGCGCTCGCGGTCGAAAGCTGCTGGCCGCAGACGATCGCGCATAGCCCGGGAAAGCCGGCTTCCCGCCGGCGCAATGCAAAGGTGCCGGCC
The DNA here is from genome assembly GCA_964576085.1 of uncultured Undibacter sp. GTDB lineage: Bacteria > Pseudomonadota > Alphaproteobacteria > Rhizobiales > Xanthobacteraceae > Pseudolabrys. The sequence goes on from CAZNTY010000529.1 coordinate 4,448, forward strand.
TTGGCGGCGACCGGTGCGAGACGCGGATCGGCCGCGATCAGCTTCTTCAGCCCGGCCTCGAGATCGTCCTGGGTATGGAGGAATTGGGTCATTATGGACTGTCATGCCCGCGGAAGCGGGCATCCAGTAATCCGTGATATTCAAGAGACTCGCAAGCGCTTGTGGTTACTGGATCGTCCGCCGGAGCCTGTCATCGGGCCGCGCTTCGCGCGGACCCGTTGGCGGACGATGACGGCAGGAGCCTGATGAACACGTTCCGCTTCGCGCCGTCGCCGAACGGCCATCTGCATCTCGGCCATGCCTATTCGGCGCTGCTCAATGCCGATCTGGCGCGGGCCGCTGGCGGCCGGCTGCTGCTGCGGATCGAGGACATCGACGAGACCCGCTGCCGGCCGGAGTATGAGGCCGCGATCTACGAGGACCTGCGCTGGCTCGGCCTCGCCTGGGAGGAGCCGGTGCGGCGCCAGTCCGAGCACTCCGCCGACTAGGGCGCCGCGCTGGCGCGGCTCGAATCGCTCGGTCTTATCTACCCGAGCTTCGAGAGCCGCGCCGAGATCGCGCGCATGGCCGCGGGCCGCGATCCCGACGGCGCGCCGCGCTACG
>CAZNTY010000530.1:0-6971 GCA_964576085.1 uncultured Undibacter sp.
GGCCGTGTGCTCGGCATCATGCAGATGCGCAACGCGCCGCTCGCCAGCGCAGAGCCGGCCGCGCCGCCGGTGCGGCTCGTGGCCGCTGCGGACATCCGTGACTTCCTCGCCGCCAACAAGGTCGTGCCGCCGTCGGGCGCCGGCGGCGGCAAAGCCGCGGTCGTGCGCGTGATCTGCGTGCGGCCCTGACAATCACCAGGAGACCAAAGTCGATGACCCGTGCGATGAAAGGCCCGCTGCGGCCGACGCTCTACCGTTTCAAGCTCGGCGGCTTCGAGGCCATGACCGTGCTCGACAGCTTCGCCGCGCGCGACGGCCTCGGCAGCGTGCATGGCGGCGGCGCCGCGCCCGGCGAGGTCGAGGCGCTCGCCAAACGCAACAACATCGACCCGAGCCGGTTCGAGCATCCGTTCGTGCCGGTGCTGGTCGACACCGGCCGCGAGCTGGTGCTGTTCGACACCGGCAACGGCACGCTCGCACGCGATGTCGAGGCGCTGCGCGGCCGCGTGCCGGACGGCCACCTGGTCGAGCGCCTGGCGCAGGCCGGCTACAGGCCGGAGGACATCGACGTCGTCGCCTTCACGCATTGCCACCCCGACCACATCGGCGCCAACTTCACCGCCGGCAAGCCGACCTTCCCGAACGCGCGCTACGTCATCGCCGCGGCGGAGTTCGACTACTGGAAGAAAGGCGAAAACATCAGCGACGCGCGCAAGCCGACCAAGGCGCAGTTCGACCGGCTGATGGCGCCGCTCGCCGACCGATGCACCTTCATCAAGCCGGGCGACGAGGTGGTGCCCGGCATCCGCGCGGTCGACTGCTCCGGACATTCAGCCGGGCTGACCGGCTACCACCTCGACAGCGAAGGCAGGAGCCTGCTGCTGTTTGCCGATTCGCTCCTGCATTACGTCTGCGGCGTGCAGCGCCCGGACTGGACCATCGGCTTCGACGATGATCCGCAGAAGGCGGTCGCCAACCGCAAGAAGGTGCTCGCCATGCTGGCGGCGGAGAAGATGATGGCGGTCGGCTTCCACATGCCATTTCCGTCGATCGGCTGGATCGACGAGACGCCCGCGGGCTACCGCTGGGTGGCGGCGAGCTACCAGATGAACGTGTGAGCACGCCCGGGCATGACAGTGGAACAGTCGCCTACCGGTGTGTCCACTTCGGCGCACGCTTCTCGATGAAAGCGCGCATGCCTTCCTTCTGATCCTCGGTCGCGAACAGCGAGTGGAACACGCGCCGCTCGAAGCGGATGCCTTCGGCGAGCGTGGTCTCGAACGCGCGGTTGACGGCTTCCTTGGCGATCATCACCGACGGCAGCGACATCGAGGCGATGGCCTCGGCCGTCTTCATCGCCTCGTCCATCAGGCTCGCCAGCGGCACCACGCGCGACACCAGGTTGGCGCGCTCGGCCTCGGCCGCGTCCATCATGCGCCCGGTGAGATTCAGCTCCATCGCCTTCGACTTGCCGACCGCGCGCGTCAGCCGCTGCGTGCCGCCGATGCCGGGGATGACGCCGAGCTTGATCTCCGGCTGGCCGAACTTCGCGTTGTCGGCGGCGATGATGATGTCGCACATCATGGCCAGCTCGCAGCCGCCGCCGAGCGCGAAGCCCGCCACCGCGGCGATCACCGGCTTGCGCGCCCGCGCCGCCTCGTCCCAGTCGCCGGCGAAGTTGCCCATCAGCGCCTCGTTGTAGGTCTTGTCCGCCATCTCCTTGATGTCGGCGCCGGCGGCAAAGGCCTTGTCGCTGCCGGTGATGATCATGCAGCCGATCGCCGGGTCAGCGTCGAAGGCGCGCACCGCCTCGCCGAGCTCCGCCTTCAACGCGCTGTTGAGCGCGTTCAGCGCCTGCGGCCGGTTCAGGCGAATGATGCCGACGCGGCCTTTGGTTTCGACGATGATGTTCTGGTAGGTGCTCATCCTGCGCTCCCGGCTTCGTCCGTTCGGCCATTTCTAACCTGTCATGGCCGGGCTTGTCCCGGCCATCCCGTTCAGGGACGCACTGCCCGCCTGAGCGGGTCACCGGGTCAAGCCCGGCCATGACGTGGAATAAATCCCAACTACTTCTGGCACCCCGGACACCAGAACGTCGAGCGGCCGTTCTGGGTGAAGCGCTTCACCGTGCCGCCGCAGCGGCCGGGGCAAGGCTCGCCCTCGCGGTCATAGACCAGGAAATTATGCTGGAAGTCGCCGAGCGAGCCGTCGGCGCGGCGGTGGTCGCGCAGCGACGAGCCGCCGGCCTTGATCGCATCGTGCAGCACCGCCTTGATCGCATCGACCAGCGCGCGCGCCTTGTCGTTCGGCCGGCCGGCACGGCCGGCGATGGTCGAGGCCATCCGTTTCGGCGAGAGCCGCGCGCGGAACAGCGCCTCGCAGGCATAGATGTTGCCGATGCCGGCGACCACGCGCTGGTCGAGCAGCGCGGCCTTCAGCGAGGTCTTCTTGCCGGCACAGGCTTGCGCCAGCATCGCAGCGTCGAAAGCGTTGCCGAGCGGCTCCGGCCCGAGGCCGCGCAGCAGCGGCTCGTCCTCGATCTTCGCGCGCGGCACGATCTTCATCGAGCCGAACCGGCGCGGATCGTTGAAGGTCACGACCTTGCCGTTCGACATGTGGAACACGACGTGGTCGTGCGCGGCGTGCTTGCCGTGGTCGTGGTAGTAGGCCGCCAATGCTTTCCCGTCATCCTGAGGTGGCGACCGCAGGTCGCCCGCGAAGGATGACGGCCCCCTTCGGGCTGTCGTCCTCCGAGGCTCGGCGCCCTGATGGCCGCCTCGCACCTCAGGACGACGGGATACCCGGAACGACCCCGACATGCCGAGGTGCATCAGCAGCACGTCGCCGGATGACAGGTCGACCGTCAGGTATTTGGCGCGGCGGCCGACGCCTTCGACGGCCTGCCCTTCGAGCCGCTTGATGAAATCTTTGGGCAGCGGCCAGCGCAGGTCCTTGCGATGCGCCTCCACCTTCACGAAACGCGCGCCTTCCATCGCGGGCGCAAGGCCGCGGCGCACGGTTTCGACCTCGGGCAGCTCAGGCATTCATCACCTTATGTCATTCCGGGGCGCGCGCCGAAGCCCGCAGGGTGACGGCATGCGAACCGGAATGACGGAAAAGATGCGCATGGCCGGTCAGGACGGATGTTTCAGTCGATCGTGAAGCCGAGGAAATCGACATAGAATTCCCGGGCCTTGTCGTAGCAATAGATGCGAAAGATCGGCACGGCACGGGAAAATTGAATGGACGATTGAGGGGTCATGGGAGGGTTACTGTCCTGACAGCGTGACCGGAAATGGCGCGAATAATTTCAACACGGTCATGCCCGGCACCCGGGTCCGGCTTCGCCGGCCCGGGCGCGGGCTCTTGTGCCGGGCATCCACGCCTTTCTCGCGGCCGATCAATAACGGCGTGGATGGCCGGGACAAGCCGGCCTAGCCCGGCCCAGCCCGGCCATGACGACCCAATTGCAATCCGACAATCATGAGACCCGCTAACTATCCTGCAGCCGGACTCTGACTTTCCGGCAACCGTCCCGGCCGGGTTGGCCGGCCAAGCCGGACCGCCCGGTGATGACGGCCCCGGGACTACGCGCTATGGTCCCGCCGCGAAAGGACTATTTTGTGCCGCGTGCGACCGACACCCATTTCGGCTTCGAGAGCATCCCGCTTGCCGACAAGCAGGCGCGCGTCGACGATGTCTTCCATTCGGTGGCGCGCCGCTACGACCTGATGAACGACCTGATGTCGGGCGGGCTGCACCGCGCCTGGAAAGACGCCCTGGTGACGGCCGTCAACCCGCCACGCTCGAGCCGCGTCTTCGCCCTGCTCGATCTCGCCGGCGGCACCGGCGACGTGGCGCTGCGCGTGGTCGAGGCCGGCGGGGCCGGCACCCGCGCCACGGTGTGCGACATCAACGAGGAGATGATGGCGGTCGGGCGCGCCCGCGTCGCCGGGCGCGGACGCGACGACGTCATCACCTTCACGCACGGCAACGCCGAGGCGCTGTCCTTTCCCGACAAGAGTTTCGACGTCGTCACCATCGCATTCGGCATCCGCAACGTGCCGCGCATCGAGGCGGCCTTGTCGGAATGCTTCCGCGTGCTCAAGCTCGGCGGCCGCTTCCTGTGTCTCGAATTTTCCTCGGTCGACCTGCCGGGGCTCGACCGGCTCTATGATCTTTACTCCTTCAACGTCATTCCGGCGATCGGCCAGGCGGTGACCGGCGACCGCGCGGCGTACCAGTATCTCGTCGAATCGATCCGCAAATTCCCGAAGCCGAAGGCGTTCGCGGCGATGATCGGGGCCGCCGGCTTCCGTCGCGTGTCGTTCACGCCACTGACCGGCGGCGTGGTGGCGCTCCATTCGGGGTGGCGGTTGTGAGTCGAACGCCACAGCCTTTGCTCCGTCACCCTGAGGTGCGACCCCGGCGACAGCCGGGGGAGCCTCGAAGGGTGACGGCCGTTCATCCTTCGAGGGCTTCGCTTCGCGAAGCCACCTCAGGATGACGGAGCACGCATGATCTCCGGCCTCTCCCACGTCCTGCATCTCTCCCGCGCCGGCTTCGTGTTCGCGCGCGAGGGCGTGCTGTCGCTGGTCGACACGCGTCCGCTGCCGCTGTCGGCACAGATGCTGGTCCGGCTCGGCCGGCTGATCGAGCGGCCAAATCTGCAATCTCGTGCAAAAGACGGCTCCAGCCGGCTGTCGACGGCGCTGACCCGGCTGGGACCGACTTACGTCAAGCTCGGCCAATTTCTCGCGACACGGCCCGACGTCGTCGGCACCGCGCTGGCGCGCGACCTCGAAAGCCTGCAGGACAAGATGGCGCCGTTCCCGCAGGCCGATGCGGAAGCCACGATCGAGGCCGCGTTCGGCCAGCCGGTCGGCGCGATCTATGCTTCATTCGGACCGCCGGTCGCAGCCGCCTCGATCGCGCAGGTTCATAAGGCCACCGTTTCCGTTCGTCCCCCCGACCCGCCTTCGCTCGCTGCGCGAGCTTCGGCGCGCTCGGAATCCGCCGAAGCGCGACGCGCGAAGGTGCAAAGCGGAGACCCAGAGCCGCAGACAGCGGACCAAGCTGCTCTGGATTCCCGCTTGCGCGGGAACGAACGGGAGAATGTTGAAGTGGCTGTGGCCGTGAAGGTGCTGCGGCCCGGTGTCGAGCGGCAGCTGCGCAGCGAGCTCGATTCCTTCTTCTATGTCGCGCGCAAGGCGGAAGCGCACTCGCCGGAGGCGCAGCGGCTGCGGCTGATCGAGGTGGTGTCGACGCTGGCGCGCTCGGTGGCGATCGAGATGGATTTCCGGCTCGAAGCCGCCGCGCTCTCGGAGATGGCGGAGAACACGCGCGAGGACGTGGACTTCCGTGTGCCATCGGTCGATTGGAACCGCACTGCGCGCGATGTGCTGACGCTGGAATGGATCAACGGCATTCCGCTCAGCGACCCCGCCGCGCTCGCCGGCGCCGGCCACGACCTGCCGGCGCTCGGCCGCAAGGTGATCCAGAGCTTTCTGCGCCACGCGCTGCGCGACGGCTTCTTCCACGCCGACATGCACCCCGGCAACCTGTTCGTCGACCGCGACGGGCGGCGGGTCGCGGTCGATTTCGGCATCATGGGACGGCTCGGCCCGAAGGAGCGGCGCTTCCTCGCCGAGATCCTTTACGGCTTCATCACCCGCGACTACCACCGCGTCGCGCAGGTGCACTTCGATGCCGGTTACGTGCCGCCGCATCACTCGGTGGACAATTTCGCGCAGGCGATCCGCGCCATCGGCGAGCCGATCCACAACCGCACCGCCGAAGAGATTTCGATGGCGAAGCTGCTGCAGCTTCTGTTCGAGGTGACGGCGCTGTTCGACATGCGCACGCGGCCGGAGCTCCTGCTCCTGCAGAAAACGATGGTGGTGGTGGAGGGCGTCGGCCGCACGTTCGATCCGCGACTCGACATGTGGCGCACCGCCGAGCCGGTGGTGCGCGAGTGGATCGAGCGCAATCTCGGCCCGGTCGGGCGGCTCGAGGACGCCGCGGAGGGCGCCGGCGAGATCGGCCGCTTCCTCGCCCAGGTGCCGGGGCTGCTGAACCGCGCTGGCCACATCGCCGACCAGATCGACGCCGCCACCCGCAACGGGCTGGTGCTGGCACCGGAAACGATCGAGGCGATCGCCCAGGCTGAACGGCGGCGCGACCGTTCGCGGACCGCGGCGCTGTGGGTGATCGCGGCGCTGCTGGCCGTTACGGTCGTCTTGCTGTGGGTTGGCTCCTATAGCGTTTAATAGATACACAGAAGCACCCTCAAGTCATGGCCGGGCTTGTCCCGGCCATCCATGGCTTGGCGGCAAAGTAAGGCGTGGATGCCCGGCATAAAGCCGGGCCTGACGGTGCGAGTGGCGCTTCAATAAAACAGAAACACTATAGCAGGCTGCTGTTGTCGTTCGGGGGCGCGGCCGCGACCCCGGGATCCAGATGCATCTCTGCGCGCCTTGCTGGATCCGGCTTGCCGCCGTCGACGCTGAAGAGCGCCAAAGATGTGCGGGATTGATCGGACGCTTTCTCGGCCCTCTAAGCCATTGATATCGCCGCTGCGATAGCATTGATTGCATTGCAATCATGACATAGACTATCGCCCTTGGAGGGTTGTCATGGCCTCGCTCACGGTCCGCCAGATCGACGAGCCGTTGAAACGTCAACTCCGCCTGCGCGCCGCCCGCAACGGCCGTTCGATGGAGGACGAGATCCGCAACGTGCTGCGCGCCGCGGCGGCCGACGGCGAGAACCCGGAGAAGCCGGAGAAGATTGAGCCAGCCCGCGGAATGGCCCGGCAGGCCGGCGCCGGCGCGCCGCGCGTCCTGCTGATCATCGGCGGCGGCATCGCCGCCTACAAATCGCTCGACCTGATCCGCCGGCTGAAGGAGCGCCGCATCCATGTGCGCTGCATCCTGACCAAGGCGGCGCAGGAGTTCATCACGCCGCTGTCG
>CAZNTY010000531.1:0-5330 GCA_964576085.1 uncultured Undibacter sp.
CTTCGAGCAGTTGTCGGACCTCTACGGCTTCCGCGTGATCGTCGAGAGCCTCGACGATTGCTACCGGGCGCTCGGCGCCATCCACACGACCTGGGCGATGGTCCCGGGCCGCTTCAAGGACTACATCTCGACCCCCAAGCAGAACGGTTATCAGTCGATTCACACCACGATCGTGGGCCCGTCGCGCCAGCGCGTCGAGCTGCAGATCCGCACCGCCGGCATGAACAAGGTCGCCGAATACGGCGTCGCCGCGCATTCGCTCTACAAGGACAATGCCGGCACGCCGACCGAGATGCTGGCGCGGGAATCCAGCGCCTATGCGTGGCTGCGCCGCACCATCGAGCTTCTGGCGGAAGGCTCGAACCCGGAGGAGTTCCTCGAGCACACCAAGCTCGAACTGTTCCACGACCAGGTGTTCTGCTTCACGCCGAACGGCAAGCTGATCTCGCTGCCGCGCAAGGCGACGCCGATCGACTTCGCCTATGCGGTCCATACCGACGTCGGCAACACCGCGATCGGCTGCAAGATCAATGGCCAGATCGCGCCGCTGACCTCCGAGCTGGTCAATGGCGACGAGGTCGAGATCCTGACGTCGAAATCGCAGCGCGCGCCGCCGACCGCCTGGGAGTCCCTGGTCGTGACCGGCAAGGCGCGCGCCGCGATCCGGCGCGCCACCCGCGCCGCGGTGCGCGCGCAATATACCGGGCTCGGCCGGCGCATCGTCGAGCGCCTGTTCCAGCGCGCCAAGATCGCCTATTCCGACGAGAAGCTGACCGGCGCGCTGCCGCGTCTCGCGCGCTCCTCGATCGAGGACGTGATGGCGGCGGTCGGCCGCAGCGAATTGAAGGCCTCCGACGTCGCCCGCGCGATGTATCCCGACTACAAGGAAGAGCGCGCCGCCGCGATGAAGGTCAAGCGCAAGGCGGAAAGCGGCTGGTTCGGCCTCAACCGGTTCCGCTCGGTGAAATTCAAGGTGCCCGACCTGCAGGGCCCGGCGATCCCGATCCGCGGCATCAACAGCGAATTGCCGGTGCGCTTCGCCCCCAATGGCGGCGCCGTGCCGGGCGACCGCATCGTCGGCATCCTGACGCCGGGGGAGGCGATCACCATCTACCCGATCCAGTCGCCGGCGCTGTCGGCCTTCGAGGACGAGCCCGAGCGCTGGCTCGACGTGCGCTGGGACGACGACGGCGCGCCGCAGCGCTTCCCGGCGCGGCTGGCCGTGCAGTCGCGCAATGAGCCGGGCTCGCTCGCCCAGATCGCGCAGGTGATCGCCGAGCACGACGGCAACATCGACAACATCCGCATGACACGGCGCGCGCCGGACTTCACCGACGTGCAGATCGATCTCGGGGTCTACGACCTCAAGCATCTCAACGCGATCATCTCGCAGCTGCGCGCGAAGCCGATCGTGGCCAAGGCGGAACGGGTCAACGGATAGTCACGTGGCCGCAAAACTCCGTCTCGGCATCAACATCGACCACGTCGCCACCATCCGCAACGCCCGCGGCGGGCGGCATCCGGACCCGGTGCGCGCGGCCAAGCTCGCGATCGCCGCCGGCGCCGACGGCATCACCGCGCATCTGCGCGAGGATCGCCGCCACATCCGCGACGACGACATCGCGCGGCTCAAGGCCGAGATCGACAGGCCGCTCAACCTGGAGATGGCGGCGACCGACGAGATGCTGGAGATCGCGCTCGCGACCAGACCGCACGCCGCCTGCATCGTCCCGGAAAAGCGCAGCGAGCGCACCACCGAAGGAGGCCTCGACGCCGCCGGCCAGCACAAGCATCTCGCGCCGTTCGTCGAGCGGCTTGGCGCCGCCGGCATCCGGGTGTCGCTGTTCATCGCTGCCGAGCCGCGGCAGTTCGAGGCGGCGGCGGCGCTGCGCGCGCCGGTGGTCGAAATCCATGTCGGCGCCTGGTGTGATGCGCTGGTCGAAGGCCGCAACGACGCCGCGGCGGCCGAGTGGACGCGCATCCGCGACGGCGCGAAGCTCGCGCATGACCTCGGCCTCGAGGTTCACGCCGGCCACGGCCTCGATTACGCCAGCGCCGAGACCATCGCGGCCCTGCCGCAGGTGGTCGAACTCAATATCGGCCATTTCCTGATCGGCGAGGCGGTGTTCGACGGCCTTGCCGAGACGGTGCGGATGATGCGCGCGGCGATGGACCGCGGCCGCGCCCGCGCGCGGGTGAGCGCATGATCATCGGCCTCGGCTCCGACATCGTCGACGTGCGGCGGATCAAGGAGGTGCTCGAGCGCCACGGCGACCGCTTCCTCGACCGCTGCTTCACGCCGACCGAGCGCGCCAAGGCCGACCGCCGGGCGCGGCGCATCGAGACCTACGCCAAGCGCTTCGCCGCCAAGGAGGCCTGCGCCAAGGCGCTCGGCACCGGGCTCGCCGCCGGGGTGTTCTGGCGCGACATGGGCGTCGTCAACATGCCGGGCGGCCGCCCGACCATGAAGCTCACTGGCGGCGCGCTGGCGCGGCTCAAGGCGATCACGCCGAAGGGCTGCGAGGCGCGCATCGACGTGACGCTGACCGACGAAGGCCCGACGGCGCAGGCGCTGGTCGTCATTTCCGCGGTGCCGGCCGCCGGAGCGGGGCGGGAACCGTAACCCCGCGCCAATCGCCACTGATCGGCCATCACCGGCAGGCCGAATCCAGGCCCCTTGATTGCGGCTCGCCCCGCCAGCCGCTACAAGACCCCGGCGGGCGCATTGCGGGACCAGAGGCCAATGAGCGTGTCATCCGGAGCAAAACGGAAAGAGGGCGGCGTTGCCGAAACCATCCGCGTGATCGTTCACGCGCTGATCATTGCCCTCGTCATCCGCACCTTTCTGTTCCAGCCTTTCAACATCCCGTCCGGCTCGATGAAGGCGACCCTGCTGGTGGGGGATTACCTGTTCGTCTCGAAATACTCCTACGGCTACAGCCATTTCTCCCTGCCGTTCTCGCCGCCGCTGTTCAGCGGCCGCATCTTCGGCGCGGAGCCGCAGCGCGGCGACGTCGTGGTGTTCCGGCTGCCCAAGGACACCTCGACCGACTACATCAAGCGGGTGATCGGGCTGCCCGGCGACAAGATCCAGGTGATGGACGGCGTCGTCTATATCAACGGCGAGGCGATCAAGCGCGAGCCGGCGCCGGACTTCATCGAGACCGAGGAGGGCGTGCGCGAGGCCCCGGTCAAGCGCTGGAAGGAGACGCTGCCGAACGGCGTGTCCTACTACACGCTCGACCTCGTGCAGAACGGCTTTGCCGACAACACGCAGGTCTACACCGTGCCGCCCGGCCAGTATTTCATGATGGGCGACAACCGCGACAACTCGACCGACAGCCGCTTCTCGCAGGTCGGCACCGTGCCGTTCGAGAACATCGTCGGGCGGGCGCAGCTCATCTTTTTCTCGGTCTATGAAGGCGAGCGCGCCTGGGAGTTCTGGCGCTGGCCGTTCTCGGTGCGCTGGAGCCGCCTGTTCACGATCGTGCGATGAGCCGCAAGGCGAAAGACCGGGCCTCAGACCGCACCGCGCTCGAGGAGAAGATCGGCCACCACTTCTCCGACCAGGCCCTGCTCGAGCGCGCGCTGACCCATATCTCCGCGTTGTCGGGCGGGCCGCAGAGCCGCGGCGGCAGCTATCAGCGGCTCGAGTTCCTTGGCGACCACGTTCTCGGGCTGGTCGTGTCCGAAATGCTCTACCAGGCGTTTCCGCGCGCGAACGAGGGGGAATTGTCGCGGCGGCTCGCCGACCTGGTGCGCAAGGAAACCTGTGCCGACGTCGGCCGCGAGATGGAGCTCGGCCCCGCGCTCAAGCTCGGCAATTCGGAATCGCATTCCGGCGGGCGCAAGCGCGTCACCATCCTCGGCGACGCCTGCGAGGCGCTGATCGGCGCGGTGTTCCTCGACGGCGGCTACCAGGCGGCTCAGAAGATGATCGAGCGCTTCTGGAAGGAGCGCATGCTGCGCCCGGCGCGGCCGCTGCGCGATCCGAAGACGATCCTGCAGGAATGGGCGCAGGCGCGCGGCCTGCCGACGCCGGCCTATCGCGAGCTGGCGCGCACCGGCCCGCATCACGATCCGCAGTTCCGCGTCGCTGTGGTGCTGCCGGACCGGCCGCCGGCCGAGGGGCTCGGCGGCTCGAAGCGCGCCGCCGAGCAGGCCGCCGCGGCGCAGATGCTCTCGCGCGAAGGCGTGGCCGTGGAAAAGCCCGATGCCTGAACCCGAGGCAGCCGCGACGCGGTGCGGCTTCGTCGCTCTCGTCGGCGCGCCCAATGCCGGCAAGTCGACGCTCATCAACGCGCTGGTCGGCTCCAAGGTGTCGATCGTCTCGCGCAAGGTGCAGACCACGCGCGCGCTGGTGCGCGGCATTGCGGTCGAAGGCTCCTCGCAACTGATCTTCGTCGACACGCCGGGGATCTTTGCGCCGCGCCGGCGGCTCGACCGCGCGATGGTGACGACGGCGTGGAGCGGCGCGCACGACGCCGACGTGGTGGCGCTGCTGGTCGACGCGCGCGACGGATTGAGCGAGGAGGTCGAGACCATCCTCGCCGGGCTCGAGGCGGTGCGCGCGCGCAAGGTGCTGATCCTCAACAAGATCGACGTGGTGGCGAAGCCGGCGCTGCTCGCATTGGCCAAAGCCGCCAATGACAGGGTGGCGTTCGAGGCGACCTTCATGATCTCTGCGCTCAACGGCGAGGGCGTCGCCGATCTCAAGGCGTGGCTCGCGGCGCGGATGCCGCCGGGCCCGTTCCATTATCCCGAGGACCAGATCTCGGACGCGCCGCTGCGCCAGCTCGCCGCCGAGATCACGCGCGAGAAGCTGTTCGAGCGGCTGCATCAGGAATTGCCGTACCAGACCACCGTCGAGACCGAGCAGTGGAAGGAGCTGCGCAACGGCGACATCCGCATCGAGCAGACGATCTATGTCGAGCGCGAGAGCCAGAGGAAGATCGTGCTCGGCAAGGGCGGGCAGACCATCAAGGCGATCGGGGAGGCGGCGCGCAAGGACATTGCCGAGGCCGCCGAGGCGAAGGTGCACCTGTTCCTGTTCGTGAAGGTGCGCGAGGGCTGGGGCGACGACCCGGAGCGCTACCGCGCGATGGGGCTCGAGTTCCCCAAAGAGTAGGCCGTTTTCGTTTTAGATTGAAACGATGCGTCGAGCACCCGTACCCTCTCCCGTTTACGGGAGAGGGTATGGGGCGGGCGTAATATCCTCACCCGTCGTTCCCGCGCAAGCGGGGACCCAGTCATCACGGACGTCGAAGAGCGCCACGAGTCTCACGGCATACTGGATCCCCGCTTTCGCGGGGATGACGGACGGGGCTTGA
>CAZNTY010000532.1:0-20220 GCA_964576085.1 uncultured Undibacter sp.
CGTTGCGCGGCCCCTCCTCCAGCACGTATTCGAGCGCGCCGAGGAAGCCGCCCATCGAGAGCAGGCCCCACCAGTCGAAGTGGTCGAACAGCGAGTAATCGGGCTTGTCGAAGTCGACCAGCACCAGCGTCGCGATTGTCACCAGGATGCCGGGCACGATGTTGATGAAGAACAGCCAGTGCCAGGACAGCGCCTCGGTGACATAGCCGCCAACCGTCGGGCCGATCGTCGGGGCAAGCGTTGCGATCAGACCGACCACCGGGGCGACGTATTTCTGCCGCTCCCCCGGAAAGATGAGGTATGCGGACGCGAACACCGTCGGCACCATGCCACCGCCGATGAAGCCCTGCAGCGCGCGCCACAGGATGATCTCGTTGATCGAGGACGAGAAGCCGCACATCACGCTGGCGAGCGTGAAGCCGGCGGCCGAGGCAGAGAACAGCGCCCGGGTGCCGAGCGCGCGCGACAGGAAGCCCGACAGCGGGATCGCGATCACCTCGGCGACGAGATAGGCCGTCTGCACCCAGGGAATCTCGTCGGCAGAGGCCGACAGGCCGGCCTGGATCTCCGACAGTGACGCCGACACGATCTGGATGTCGAGGAACGCCATGAACATGCCGAAGCACATGGCGATGAAAGCCATAACATGCCGGGGGTCGAGCGCGCTCCCGGCTTCGCCCGTCGGGGACCGGGCGGAGGCCGGAAGCGCGTCGATCGTGGTGGCGCTACTCATGACACCACCCAAACTAGCGGGATGCGTGACCGGACTTCACAGGCTCCGCCGCCTGCGCCGCGAACGACAGCGGATTGGATGCGAGCGCGGTCGGTTTGGTGTTGACGCTGACGACCACCGACATGCCGGGCCGCAGCAGCCGTTGCTCCGTCACCGTGGCCGGCAGACGGATGCGCACCGCGAGCCGCTGCACGATCTTGGTGAAGTTGCCGGTGGCGTTGTCGGGCGGCAGCAGCGAGAACACCGCGCCCGAGGCCGGTGACACGCTCGCCACCTCGCCGGTGATGTCGTGCTCCGGCAGCGCGTCGACGCTGACTTTGGCCGGCTGGCCGGGGCGCAGGCCGTTGAGCTGCGTCTCCTTGAAGTTGGCGTCGACGTAGACGTCCGTCAGCGGCACCAGCGCCGCGAGCCGCTGGCCGGTCTGCACGAAGTCGCCGACCTGCATGGCGCGGTTGCCGAGCACGCCGTCGATCGGCGCGCGGATTTCGGTGAACGACAGGTCGCGCTCGGCCTTGGCCTGCGCGGTCTGCAATTCCGCGAGCGTGCGCGAGGCTTCCTGCTGCTGCGCCTTGAGCACGTCGACGGTCGCCATCGCGCCGTCGAGCGCGGCCTGCGCGTTCTGCACGGCGGCAACCGACTGATCGTGCGTGGCCTGCGCCTGCTCGAGTGTCTGCCGGCTGGCAAACTCCTTGGTCGCAAGCGCCTGCTGCCGGGCCAGTTCGGCTTCGGCGCGGGTCTGCGCCGCCTGGGCCGAGGCGAGTTGGGCCCTCGCCTGTCCGACCGCGGCCTGCTGCGCGATGACCTGCCGGCCGATGCGCTCGACCGTCGCCTGTTGCGTGGCGACCTTGTCGCGCGCCGAATCCAGCGCCAGCCGGTAGTCGCCGTCGTCGATGCGGGCGACCACGTCGCCGGCACGGACGAAGGTGTTGTCACGGGCGTCGATTGCCGCGACGTAGCCCGACACCTTGGCGGCGAGCGTGGTGGCGTCGGCCCGGACATAGGCGTCGTCTGTCGAGACCATGTAACGGCCGACGGTGAGGTAGTCGTAGCCGAACCAGGCAGCGCCGATCAGCGCCACGGCGGCGGCGCCTTGAAGGATGCGCTTGCGGTTGGCCTTGAGGCCCGCCGCAAGCCGTGCCTTGGCGGATGGCGGAGGGACGTCGGCGCCGCGCCCCTGCGCCGGCATGACAGGCGCCGCCTCGGCGGCGGGCTGCGAATCGTTGGTGGTGGCTTGTTCCTCGATGGTCTCCACGCTCGCGGAGACCATCGACAGGTGGGAGGCTTGCCTGTTTTTCATGCGCTGCAACATGGCGCATTCTCCAAAATGACCGAACCGTTCAGTCATGGCAGATACTATGCTGCACTGCACATGTCAATAGTGACCGAACGGTTCGGTCATTGAATTGTTCCAAAACTTACTCCATATAGGGAGCGGGATGACGTCACGAGTCGGCTGGAGGCCCGGGAACGGACTGGAAGCCGGGTCACGAGAGGATGTGATGACTGAAACGGTCGTGACTGAAGCTGTCTTAGACCGGCCCGCCGAAGTGGCCGAGGATAGCGTCAAGCGCCGGCAGATCGTTGAAGGCGCCCGCGCGGTCTTCCTGGCGCACGGCTTCGACGCCGCCAGCATGGCTGATATCGCCAAAGCCGCCGGCGTCTCCAAAGGCACGCTCTATGTTTATTTCGCAAGCAAGGAAGAGCTGTTCGCCGAGATCGTGAAACTCGAATGCAGCAGCCATGCCGAAGGCGCGTTCGAGCTCGATCCGGCTGACCACGACATCGAGGCGGTGCTAACGCGGCTCGGCACCAATTACCTGAATTTCCTCTGCACAGGCGAAAAGGCGGCGTCACTGCGCATTGTCATCGCCATCGCCGACCGCAAGCCTGAGATCGGCCGGGTGTTTTATGAAACAGGTCCGGCCTACGGGGTCGGCCGGCTCGAAACCTATCTCAAGGCGCAGGTGGCCGCGGGCATTCTCGATATCGTGGACTGCCATCTGGCGGCCGCGCAGTTTCTGGACCTGTGCCAGGCGACGTTGTTCAAGCCGGTATTGTTCAACTTCGCGCCCAAGCCGGGGCCGGCGGACATTCGCCGCGTCGTCGATAGTGCGGTGCGGGTTTTCGCCGCGGCTTATCACAAAAAGTAAGACGATCCGGCCAAGCCGGCATTAAGGATGAGGCGCGGACGGCCCTTGCGGACGGCGCGCCAGGTGCGAGATTCGACACATGCGCGCCTTTTCGATTCTTTTTCTGTTCACTGCATTCGCCGTGCCGGCGCTGGCTGCGACCTATCCGGTCTCCGGCCAGTGGGGCGAGAGCACGAGCTCGGCGAAGGGCGCGATCGACTGCAAGGGCAAGCGGGTGATCGGTTTCAACGGCGACCAGCGCACCGACAGCAAAGGCGGCGTGCCGGCTTACCGCAACAGATCCGTGACGCCGTCCGGTGGCGGCTACCGCATCGTCGACGAATTCACCACCGGGCAAATCAGCAATGCGCATACGACCTATACCTTGCGGCAGGTCGACAATGACCATCTCGAAATGACCCAGCAGGGCGGCCCGACGCTGAAACTGCAGCGCTGCAGGTAAGTTGCACCCTGAATCAGGTGCATCAGTTGCGGGCGATGATCTCGCGCTCGCCGCGGTGGATTGCGATCGCGCCGAGCCGCTTCACCACGCGCCGCATCAGGATCGACGGCCGGCGGTGTTTGATGATGCTGCGCCGCCGGCGGCGCGCGCGGGGCGCCGAGATCCGCAAGGCGCCAATTCTGGCGAAAGGCTCCCGTAAGGCGCCGTCACCATCGACGACAAGCAGCGGGAGTCCGAGCACGGCGCCCCAAATACGCCATTGCGCGGCGACCTCGTCGCCATCCGGCGCGACGAAAAGCTCAAGCGCCAGCGCAGGATCCCGGTGTTCCAGCACGACAGCGGCGCCCCCGTCCGACACCCGGATCGCAACGCCGCGATAAGCCGATACCGGCAAATTCACGGCCATGCGGATGCCGGCGACGGCCCGGCGCATCACCACGCGCTCGCGCGTCAGCTCGACCTGGCGCTGCCGGCCATCGGCAGCGGCATCGGTCGCGCAAAATCGCGCCGGCAGGGCAAACGGGTCGAGCCGCTCAACGCGGCCCGACCCGGCAGGCATTCCGCCGCTCATATGACGCCTCGAAACTCTCCCGCGCCGGACTTATTGGCCCGGTCGCGCGAGAAGCATCGCAGAAGAGCGCGCAGATGTGCTTAAGGTTCTCGGTTAAGACTTGGTACCGGCTACCGCTTCGTTCGGCATGATTGACGCGGCGTTGCCGGGCATGATTGACGAGGGGTTGCCGCGGGCCAGCAAATTTGTCGAAACGCCCGGTTGAAATGCCTCCCGCCGCCGCCATCTGAGGTCTGTTCCGCATGTGCCCTGCCCCCACCACCTCGTTATTCGATCAATCCGCGCTTAGTGAAATCGCCGACCGGCTGGTCACGCAGGCGCGGCGCGCGGGCGCCGATGCCGCTGACGCCGTCGCGGTGCGCTCCGTATCGCTGTCGGTCGAGGTACGTGACGGCGCGGTCGAGGAATCCGAGCGCGCCGAAGGCGACGATCTCGGCCTGCGCGTGCTGATTGGCAAGCGCCAGGCTGTCGCCTCGACCAACGACCTGTCGCCCCCCGCAACCGCCGCGTTGGTCGAACGCGCGGTGGCGATGGCCAAGGTGGCCCCCGAAGACCAGTTCGCCGGCCTCGCCGATGCGGCGCTGCTCGCGCATGATTTTCCCGATCTCGACCTGCTTGATCCCGATCTGCCCACCGTTGCCACGCTCGAGGCGCGGGCCCGTGCCGCCGAGCAGGCCGGACTCTCCGTTCGCGGCGTAAGCAAATCGGGCGGCGCCTCGGCCTCCGCCGGCATCGGTGGCATTGTGCTGGTCACGTCGACGGGATTCCACGGCGCCTATCTTGGCTCCAGCCACAGCCTGTCGATGATGGCCATTTCCGGCGAGGGCACCGGCATGGAACGCGACTACGACTTCTCGTCGGCGCCGCACGCCAGCGATCTTGAATCACCGGAGACGATAGGCCGCAGCGCCGGCGAGCGCGCCGTGGCGCGACTCAACCCGCGCAAGGTCGCAACCCGCAAGGTGCCGGTCGTGTTCGACCCCCGTGTCGCGGGCACGCTGGTGTCCCATCTCGCCAGCGCGGTGAATGGTGCCGCTGTCGCTCGTAAGACCAGTTTCCTCAAGGACAAAATGGGTGCCAAGCTGTTCGCCGATGGCATCCGAATTGTCGACGACCCGCTACGCAGACGGGGCCTTCGCTCGCGGCCGTTCGACGGCGAGGGCGTCCGTGGTGAAGCCCTGGCCCTTGTCGAGGATGGCGTGCTGCGAACCTGGCTGCTCGATTGTGCGAGCGCCCGCGAGCTTGGCCTTGCCACCAACGGTCGCGCCTCCCGCGGCGTGTCTTCGCCGCCCTCGCCCACCGCCAGCAATCTGCATCTCGCACCCGGCCAGCAGACCCCGGACGAACTCATCACCGACATCAAAGACGGCTTCTACGTCACCGATCTGATCGGCAGCGGCGTCAATGGCGTCACCGGCGACTACAGCCGCGGCGCGTCGGGATTCTGGATCGAAAATGGCAGGCGCGGTTATGCGGTCAGCGAGGTCACGATTGCCGGCCACCTGCTCGACATGTTTCGGAGCCTGACGCCGGCGAACGACCTTAAGTTCCGATACGGCGTGAACGCGCCGACGGTGCGGATCGAGGGCTTGACCGTTGCCGGACATTGACTACCGCGCGCTGCAGGATTCGCTGGCCGCAATCGTGCGCGAGGCCGGTGAGGTGGCGCTGGCCGCATCTAAGCGTCCGCTCAAGCGCTGGATGAAAGCTGGCTCCTCGCCCGTCAGCGAGGCCGACATCGCGGTCAACGACCTGCTGTTGAAGCGATTGCCGCCGCTCGTACCCTCCGCCGGGTGGCTGTCGGAAGAAACCGAGGATGACCGGGCGCGCATCGCGGCGTCCCGGCTCTGGGTGGTCGATCCGATCGATGGCACGCGCGCCTATCTCGACCAGCGCCCGGACTGGTCGGTGTCGGTCGCGCTGGTCGAAAACGGCCGACCGGCACTGGCCGCACTTTACGCCCCTGTCACGGACGAGCTTTTCCTCGCGACGCGCGGCAGCGGCGCAACGCTCAACGGCGCACGGCTGCAGGTGGCTCCGGGTGAGAGCCTGAACGGAGCTCGGGTGGCTGGTCCCAAGAGCTTCATCGGTAAATTGGAAGAATTAAATTCACCGATTGTGGCGCAGCCCAAGGTGTTTTCACTGGCCTTGCGGGTTGCCCGCGTCGCTAACGGCGATTTCGATGTCGCCTTTGCCGCCCGCAACAGCCATGATTGGGACCTTGCTGCTGCCGATCTTTTAGTGCACGAAGCCGGCGGCACGCTGACCGACTTCAGCGGTCGTGTTCTGACCTACAACCTGGTCGATCCGGTGCATGGCGCGCTGGTTGCCGCAGGCCCGGCCCGCCATCACGCCCTGATCGGCCTTCTACGCGACCGTCGCAGCGAATTCGCGTAAGCTCTCGCTCGCTGTCCCGACGGTTTCCTGCGAGGATCTAGTCATGTCCGAAAAACCTGCGAGTCAGCAGTTGTTGCATCTGGTGTTCGGCGGTGAGCTCCGCGAGCTCGGGGGCACCGAATTCAGGGATCTCAGCAAGCTCGACATCGTCGGCATGTATCCAAATTACGCCGCCGCTTATGCCGCATGGAAGGCAAAAGCGCAGCAGACCGTCGACAACGCGCATATGCGTTACTTCATCGTCCATCTGCATCGGCTGCTCGATCCGGCCGCGACGGCGCAGCCCTCACGCTAGGCATGGTGGTGCGCGTGACGCATTTCGCGGCAACACAAACTCCCGACGGCAGGTGCTGTTGTGGCTGATCGCCTGCCGCTGTCGATCCGAACCTATGGTCTGCTGTGGGCGCTCGCACGGCCTTTGGTTCCCCTGCTGTTCTGGCGCCGGATGCGGCGCGGCAAGGAACTGCGGGAGCGGCTGCCGGAGCGGCGCGGCTTCGCCGCCTTCGAGAGACCGGCGGGACCGCTGGTGTGGGTGCATGCCGCAAGCGTCGGCGAGCTCACCACCGTTCTGGCACTGATCGAGCGCATCCATGCCCAGCAGATTTCGGTTCTGATGACCTCAGGCACGGTCACCTCCGCGGCGCTCGCGGCGCAGCGGCTGCCACGGGGGGTGGTCCATCAATTCGTGCCGTTGGACGCGCGCCGCTATATGCGGCGCTTCCTCGACCACTGGCAGCCCGATCTCGCACTGCTGGTCGAATCTGACTTGTGGCCAAACCTCATCGTCGAAAGCTCCGAGCGCGGAATTCCGTTGATCCTCGTCAACGGACGGCTGTCGGAATCCTCGTTCCGCCGCTGGCGGCGATTTCCACGCACGATCGGCGCGCTGCTTGAGCGCTTCGATCTGTGCCTCGCGCGGATGCCGGCCGACGCCAAGTTCCTTACCGAGCTCGGCGCGCCACGCGTGGTTACGACGGGCAACCTCAAATTTGATGTACCAGCCCCGCCCGTCAATGTCGCCAAGCTCAATGAGCTGCGGACGGCAATTGGCGACCGTCCGATTCTCGGCGCGGCATCGACGCATGCCGGCGAGGAGGCGATGGTAATCGCGGCGCACCGCATGTTGCGCAAGCGAATCCCGAACCTACTGACCGCCATTGCGCCACGGCATCCCGAGCGCGGCCCCGGCATCGCCGAAATCGCCAACGCAGGACGCCTGAAAACGGCGCTGCGCTCGCTCGGACAGATGCCGGATGCAACGACCGACATCTATATCGCTGATACGATCGGGGAACTCGGCCTGCTCTATCGGCTGGCGCCAATCGTCTTCATCGGCGGATCGCTGGTGCGGCACGGGGGACAAAATCCGATTGAGGCTGCCAAGCTGGGTGCCGCGATCCTGCACGGCCCGAACGTCGCCAATTTCGCCGAGATCTATCGGGCACTCGATACGGTGCATGGCGCCGGACTGATCGGTGATCCCGAGACACTGGCCGATCGTGCCCATGCCTGGCTGCGCGACCCGGCCGCGCGCGCTGCGGCGGCCGAGGCCGCGCACAACACGGTGATGGCGCTCGGCGGCGCACTCGAGCGTACCGTGCAGGCGCTAGACCCCTATCTCATGCAGTTGCGGCTCGGCCAGCGGGCAGGCCATGCGTGAGCCGGCATTCTGGTGGCGGCGGCGCAGCGTCGCGTCCGCGCTATTGACGCCGCTGGCGGCCGGCTACGGCGCGATAACGGCACGGCGCATGCTGCGCGAGGGACAGCGCGCGGCGATCCCGGTGATCTGCGTCGGCAATTTCACCCTCGGCGGCAGCGGGAAGACGCCAACGGTCATCGCGCTGACCCAGATCCTCACCGACGCCGGACGCAAGCCCGGGCTGCTAAGTCGCGGCTATGGCGGCACCATCGTCGGGCCGGTGATGGTCGACCCGCGACGGCATACCGCAGTGGAGGTTGGCGACGAGGCGCTGCTGCTCGCTGCGGCCGCGCCGACCATCGTCGCACAGGATCGCGTGGCCGGCGCCAAGGCCGCGCAGGATGCAGGCGCCAACGTCATCGTGATGGACGACGGCCTGCAAAACTCATCGCTCGTGAAGGATTTCTCGATCGCGGTGGTCGACGGCCGCCGCGGCATCGGTAACGGCAGGGTCTTCCCGGCCGGTCCACTGCGCGCGCCTCTCGCCGCACAATTTGCACGCGTTAACGCCCTGTTGGTGATCGGCGGCAGCGCCGGCGCCGCTGGGCTCGACCGTGACATCCGTGCCCGCCGGCTGCCGGTCTTTCACGGCAGGCTGGAGCCGGACCATGCCGCGATCGCGGCAATCGGCGGTCGCAAGGTGCTGGCCTTCGCCGGCATCGGCGACCCGGACAAATTTTTCGCGACTGTTGCCGAGACAGGAATCGACGCGCCGATCCGCAAAGCATTCCCCGATCATCATCGCTATGACGGGGCAGAAGCGGCGGCTCTCATCATGGAGGCCGAACATGAAGGATTGCGGCTGCTGACGACCGCCAAGGATCACGCCCGCATGATGGGCGACCCCGCACTCGGCGCGCTGGCCGCACGTGCCCATGTATTGCCGGTGACGCTAAGGGTGCAGGAGGAGGCCGCGTGGCGCGAGCTCGTGCTCGAGGCCGCCAGGAAGCCGTCAGCCTAACGACTTCATGCGCTGCGCCACCGCTTCCGGCGAGGCATACGCCTCTTGCCGCTCCACGCTCCAGTATTTGAGTTCCTCAAGCGGGATGGCTGCGCCGGTTACGGCGCAGCGCACGAAGGCGCCGGGCTTCACAACACGAAAATCGCCATCAAGATATTTGAGCTCGGCTTCGCCGCTCGTCGGCGAGGCGCGGTCGGAACGATAGAGCACCGTCTGTCTCCGGTTCGGGCTGCTTGGCCAAACATAATCGTTTCATCGCGCCGTTGGAACCTCTCGCCGCCTCCGAGCGGCCGCTTCCGCAGGAACCGGGAACGCCCGATGTCCGTTACGATGATGACAGGCGGACACAATCAAGGAGGGCATTCATGCGCAAGGTCCTGCTTATCGGCGCAATAATCGCCGGCTTCGCGAGCCTCGGATCCATGCCGAACCAGGCCAGGGCCATGACGATCTCGACGCCAGCCGCGGTACAAAAGGCCGTCGGCCCAAGCCAGGCTACCGAGGCTGCCTATGTCTGTCGGCGCGTTTGGACGCATTGGGGCTGGCGGCGCTCCTGCTGGTGGCGGCCCCGCTACTATGGCCACTATTATTACGGATGGCGGCGGCCCTATGCCTATTACGGCTGGCGCTATCACCGACACTGGTGGTGATGCGGCAAAGACGAGCAATTGGCCGCGCGCCACGAGTTTTAGAATAGATTGCCTTGCCCTTCGTCGTCGCGGCGCGACCGGCGGCGACGCAGCGGCACGACGGGGACGTCTGGCGCCCTGAACGTCTGGCCGGCCGTCGCGCGCACGCGGCCGTCGGACATCTCGATGTCGAGCTTCATACCATTGAAGACAGCCGTCGCGCTGCGCAACGGGCGGCCGACATCGTCTCGCACCAGCGCGTAGCCGCGCTTGAGCACCTCGCGATACGAAAATGCGGCAAGCAGCTTTTCCGCCCGCTCCAACCGGGCGAAGCGCTGATCAAGCTGCGCGTCGATGCAGCGGCTCCCGCGGTCGAACAAGGATGCAAGCCGCTCGCGGTCGCGCAGGATTCGTGCCCGATAAGCCTGCGTATTGGCGGCGACGCCAGTGCGCAGGCGGTGGGCCAGTGCCTCGAAGCGGTCACGGCGGCGGGCCACCAGATTGCCAATCAGGCGGCCGGTGAGCCGACCGGCACAGCGTGAATACTGGGTGTGATGGATTTGGGCATTGGCGAGCAGCGCGCGCGGCAGGCGCTCGACACAGGCATCGAGCCGCTGGCGCGGCGCGGCCAACACGTCATCCGCCGCCGGCAAGGTCCGTGACAGCAGGTTCAGTTCCTTGCGCCGCTGGTCGAGACCGCGCTGCCAACAAGCGAGCTTGCGGCTCCCCAGTGCGACGACCTCCGCCATCAGCTCGGCGCGCACCGGCACCGCGATTTCCGCAGCCGCGGTCGGGGTTGGCGCGCGCTTATCGGCAGCGAAATCGATCAGCGTCACGTCGGTTTCATGACCGACGGCCGAGATGAGCGGGATCATGCTGTCAGCCGCGGCGCGGACCACAATCTCCTCATTGAACGACCACAGATCCTCGAGCGAGCCGCCGCCACGCGCGACGATGATGAGATCGGGCCGGGGAATCGGCCCGCCAGCGGGCAAGGCGTTGAGGCCGGCAATGGCATTGGCGACCTCGGCCGCCGAGGTTTCACCTTGCACCCGCACCGGCCACACCAGCACGCGGCGCGGGAATCGGTCGGCAAGCCGATGCAGGATGTCGCGGATCACCGCGCCGGTCGGCGAGGTAACGACGCCGATCACGTCTGGCAGGAACGGCAGAAGCTGCTTGCGCGCAGGATCGAACAGGCCCGCGGCAGCGAGCTTTTTCTTGCGCTCCTCGAGCAGCTTCATCAGCGCGCCGATGCCGGCAAGCTCAAGCGTATCGACGACGATCTGGTATTTCGACGAGCCGGCAAATGTCGTCAGTTTTCCCGCGACGACGACATCGAGTCCTTCTTCCGGCTTTACCCGCATGCGGATAAAGGTCGTCTTCCAGATCACTGCTTCGAGCACCGCCTTATCGTCCTTGAGACGGAAATAACAGTGACCCGAGGGCGAGGCGCCCTTGAATCCCGATATCTCACCGCGCACGCGGACATAGCCATAAGCGTCCTCGACGGTGCGCTTGAGAGCCGCCGACAGGTCGGAGACCGACCATTCCACGACGTTGTTGAGGAGGGCCTCGTTCAAGGCGCGAATCTCTTGCTGGGATGAAAGGCCATGTTACACCAAATCCGCCATGAACATCCTTCTTCTCGGCTCCGGTGGCCGCGAGCACGCACTGGCTTGGGCAATTTCGGCGAGCCCGCCGACTGCGCGACTTTACTGCGCGCCCGGCAATGCCGGCATCTCCCAGGTCGCCGAATGCGTTGCGCTCGATATCGGCGACCATAAGGCGGTGATCGCCTTCGCCAAAGAAAATAAGATTGACCTGGTCGTGGTCGGGCCAGAGGGACCGCTGTGCGCCGGCATCGTCGATGATCTCGAGGCCGCCGGCATTAAGGCGTTCGGCCCCAGTAAATGGGCAGCGCGGCTCGAGGGTTCCAAGGGCTTCACCAAGGATCTCTGCAAGGCCAACAATATTCCCACCGCCGCGTACCAGCGCTTCAAACAGGCCGCGCCAGCGAAGGACTATGTCCGCCGCCGAGGCGCACCGATCGTAGTCAAGGCCGATGGACTCGCCGCCGGCAAAGGGGTTGTCGTCGCGGAAACAGTGGCGGACGCCGAAGTGGCGATCGACATGATGTTTGATGGCGGGCTCGGTGCTCCCGCCTGGGAGATCGTGGTCGAGGATTGCCTCGTCGGCGAGGAAGCCTCTTTCTTTGCCCTATGCGACGGCGAAACCGCGCTGCCGCTCGCATCGGCACAGGACCACAAGCGCGCGTTCGACGGCGATAAAGGACCGAATACCGGCGGCATGGGCGCCTATTCGCCAGCACCGGTGATGAACGAGGACATCACGCGCCGCACGATGGAAGAGATCATCCGTCCTACTTTGCGCGCGATGAAAGCCATCGGGGCGCCCTTCAAGGGCGTACTGTTCGCTGGCTTGATGATCACCGCCAAGGGACCGCAGCTTATCGAGTTCAATGTGCGCTTCGGCGATCCCGAATGCCAGGTATTGATGCTGCGGCTGATGTCGGACTTGTTACCCGCCTTGCTGGCCGCGCGCGACGGGCAACTGAAGAATTTCGACCTGCGCTGGTATCCGCACGCAGCCCTGACGGTGGTGATGGCGACGAAGGGATATCCTGGAGCCTACGGCAAGGGCAGCATAATCGAAGGCCTTGCCGAAGCGGCCGCGCTCGATGGAGTCGAAATTTTCCATGCCGGCACGAGAGCGGAAGGCGGGAAAATTCTCGCCGCTGGCGGCCGCGTGCTCAATGTCTGCGGCGTCGGTGCAAACATCTACGAAGCACAGACGCGCGCTTACGCGGCCGTTGACAAAATAAAGTGGCCGGACGGCTTCTGCCGTCGTGACATCGGCTGGCGTGCGATCGAACGCGAGCAAAAATAAAATCGCCATAAATAAATCTGCTTGCGGAACTGCGGCAAAAGTCTGCCTGTTCCCTCCTCTTCGACCAAAAGCGAATGCGCTGCGTCATATCGCATATGCAGCATCGTCGGTAACGCGGATGGGCTTACGCCTTATCTGCCGTTCGGGCCGGGGCGTTCGACTGCGGAAAAAGGAGATGCGAAGATGAAGAAAACATTGGCTGCACTTGTTCTCGCTGCAATCGCGGCAACGCCGGCGATGGCCAATAGCTATCGTCATTCCCGCACGCTCGCGCCGAGCGAGGGTTATGTCGAATCGGACATCAATGGCGCTTATGCTTACGAACCGCCGATGACCGGCCTTGTGGTGCAAAGCGGGATGTATGCTGGCGCCGATCCGGACGCAAACGTGCGCCTGCAATTGCAGAACCAGGCGGATATCAATTACAATCGCTGACGCGTGAGTCTTTTGGCAAAGCCCGGCCCTGTGCCGGGCTTTGCTTTTGCTGATTGCCTCGCTAGTGATTGGGGCGATGGCGATCGATCGACAATACGCATTCAGCGGCACCAAGGAGGTGGCCGACCCGCTACGCATCGACGTCGTGCGGCTCGCGGATTATCTCGCGGGCCGGATATCCGGCTTTGCCGGACCGCTCGCGATCAGACAGTTCAAGGGCGGCCAGTCCAATCCGACCTATCTGCTAGAAACACCGCAGCGCCGCTACGTGCTGCGGCGCAAACCGCCCGGAAAATTGCTGCCGTCGGCGCACGCGGTTGACCGGGAATTTCGAGTGATCCGTGCACTTCACACGCAAAGATTCCCGGTCGCAGAGCCGCTGGCCTATTGCGACGACGAGAACATCGCCGGCACCGCGTTCTATGTAATGTCGTTCGTCGACGGCAGGGTGTTTTGGGAGCCGCAAATGCCGGACTCTTCCCCCGCCGAGCGCGCTGCGATTTATGATTCGATGAATGAAACCTTGGCGCGGCTGCACAGCTTCGACCCGGCAGGGATCGGGCTTGGCGATTTCGGCAAAGGCGAAAACTATGTTGGCCGCCAGGTCGCACGCTGGTCTAAGCAGTATCGCGCCTATGAGACCGAGATGATCGACGACATGGATCGGCTGATCGAATGGCTGCCAGCGCACTTGCCGCCGGTGCCGGCAGTACGGCTAGTGCACGGCGATTACCGGCTCGACAATCTTATCATCGCCGCAGACGACGCACAGGTGCGCGCCGTGCTCGACTGGGAATTGTCGACGCTCGGCGATCCGCTTGCCGATTTCTCCTATCACCTGATGGCCTGGCACATGCCGCCGTCGGAGAGCGCCGCCGGCACCGCAAGTCTGGTTGGTCACGATCTTGCCGCGCTCGGCATTCCATCAATGGATGACTATGTCGAGCGCTATCGCGTTCGCACCGGCTTCGATCCGCGGCCGCATCTGCCGGTCTATCTCGCCTACAACTTCTTCCGCCTCGCCGCGATCCTGCAGGGCATCATCGGGCGCGTTCGCGACGGCACCGCGACGTCCGAATTCGCACCGGCGCGCGCCGCGCTGATCCGCCCACTCGCCGCCAAGGCCTGGGAATTCGCGTTGCGCGCTTAGGTACCAGCTTTCAGCAGATCCGCCGCCGGCAATATCCCGGCCGCGTCGCGCAGCGCTGCAAGCATTGCCTGAGCGGCAGGAGCCAATCGCTGCCCGCGAACCGTCATGATCCCGCCGACCCCCAGCCGCAGATCGAGCGGCAACGGCAGAATCGCAAGCCGGCCAACTTCACAGTACGAACGGATCACTTCAGTAGCGAGCGGCGCGATCATATCGCTGCTTTCCAAGAGGCTGACGATGATCGGCAACGATGGCGTCTCGATCACATTGCCGGGAGGATCGACGCCGGCCTTCAGGAATTCTGTATTCAAGCGGTCCCGCATCACGTTGCCCGCTGGTGGCAGAACCCATGTGTGGTCCAGCGTGTCCGCGAGCGTCAAATCGGCCCGACCCGCAAGAGGATGCCCGCTGCGAACGGCAATGCAGTGCGCATCTTCGGCAATGGCTTCAAAAGAGACCTCCGCGGAAGCCTGCGACGTATGGAGGCGCGCTATGACGATGTCGAGATGGCGGGCAAGCAGGCGCCGCACCAGCGTTTCGCTGAAGCCGAGCTCGATACGCACCTGGACTCGCGGCGATCGCCGGTTCAACGCGATGACTGCCTGCGGCACCAATGTCGTGGCCGACGTGATCGCGGTTCCAATCCGAACTTCGCCGCTGAGGCCGGTGCGCACGGCTTCGAGCTCGTCATGCGTCTGCTTCAATTCGGCAAGCACGCTTCGTGCGTGACGCACCAGGATTTCGCCATAGGGCGTCGGCACCACGCCGCGGGCGTGGCGCGAGAAAAGCTGAACGCCGAGCGCGTCTTCCAGCTGGCCGAGCGCCTTGGACGCGGCCGGCTGGGTCAGACTGGCCGCTTCGGCAGCATGCAGAATGGAACGTTTCTCGTCCAACTGGACCAGCAAAGCCAGTTGCTTCGGGCTCAGGCGCGAGCGTGTCAGCCAGTCATCGGTTCTACGCATAGTGAAAGTATAAGCAGGTGGCATACCTCATTGCCATCAATTCATTTGTTGCGCGGTATCCGGTTTGCGTAACTCCGGCTCGATAACGACCGTAACAAACGGCGCTTTTTGGGGAGTCGGACGTCATGAGTGCTTTCGTTGCCCCGAACGACCTCGAGGCAATACCAGCCACCGAATTCCGCCAACGTATCGCCGCGACCCGTGACGCGCTGATCCGGGCGGGGCTCTCCGGCCTCGCCGCGTTCGGCGACTGCTGGCGAGGCGCCAACGTCACCTACTTCACCGAATTCCGCCCACTCGACGGCGTGTCGGACATCGCCAACGCGGTCTTCTTTCTCGGCGTCGACGACGATCCGGTCCTGTTCGTGTCCAGCCAGTGTCACGCCTACGCGGCCAGCGTTACAACTTTTGAGGTCTGCGACTTCAGCGATATGCCGGCCCGGCTGCGCCGTTTCGCAGCGAAGGGCAGAAGGGCACCGGTTGGACTCGCCGGCGCCGCTTACGTGCCCGCGAGCGTGCTCGATCGCCTGCGTATCAACTTGGATCCCATTCAGATCGTGCCGACGATGGTCCTTGCTGAGCTCAAGGCCATCAAGAGCCCGGCCGAGATTCGCCTCTTGCGACGCGCCGCGGCGCTCACTGATGCCGCGATGGACGCGATCCGCGACGCGCTCGCCACCGGTGCCCACTACAGCGAGCGCGATCTCGCTCTCATCGCCGACCGCGCGATGCTCGCCGGCGGCGCCGACCGGACGGCTTACGATTCCATGGTGCAGGCCGGCCCGCGCGCGGCGTTCAATCTGGCACGGCCGACAGACCGGATGGTCGAGCCCGGCGACCTGGTGATGACCGATATCGGGGCGCGCTATCGCGGTTACGTGGCGGACGGCGGCCGCGGCTTCACCTACGGAAAAGCCAGCGCCGAAAAGATGGCGATGGTGGCGGCCGCGGCACGGGCGGTAGAAGCCGGCCTTGAAGCGGCGCGGCCGGGGATCGAGGCGCGGACGTTGAACGCCGCCATCCAGCAGGCCCTGGTGAAGTCCGGCTACGAGCGCTTCTCCAGCGAGGCGCGCGGGCATGGAACGGGTCACGGCACGGGAATGGACCCGGAAGAAGAGGCGCCCTGGATTGGGCCGGGCAACACGACGATCCTGCGAGAGAACATGGTCTTCACGCTCAAGGCCACGATCACCATGCCCGACGTCGGGGGCCTGCGTACCGAACACATCGTGCGGCTCAGCTCGACCGGGGTCGAAACGCTCGATCGCTGCCCGTTGGAATTGCACTGGTAAGGCCGCGCAGCGCAAGGCAATCGCGGAAAAACAACCGGGGGAAATGACCATGTCGACTCTTACGTATTCGCAACCGATTGACAGTTCGCTGTTCAGACGGGTGATGGTGTCCTCGGTGGTCGGCACGGCCATCGAATGGTACGATTTCTTTTTGTACGCGACAGCATCGGCGCTGGTGTTCGCGCACCTGTTCTTCCCGCGCTTCGATCCGCTGGTCGGCACTATCGCCTCATTCGGGACGTTCATGATCGGCTATATCTCGCGTCCCTTGGGCGCGATCGTGTTCGGTCATTTCGGGGACCGTATCGGCCGCAAGACGACTCTGGTGACAACGCTGATGATCATGGGCGTCGCCACCTTCCTCATCGGCCTGCTGCCGACCTACGATCAAATCGGGGTCTGGGCTCCTGCTTTCCTGATCCTGATGCGGTTCTGCCAGGGCCTCGGCGTCGGTGGCGAATGGGGCGGCGCAGTGCTGATGGTCGTCGAGAGCGCCCCGGCCAACAAGCGCGGGTTCTATGGCGCCTTGCCGCAAATGGGCGTGCCCATCGGTTTGCTGCTATCGACCGCCGTTTTCGCGATGGCATCGCATTTGCCAAACGATCAGTTCCTGTCGTGGGGTTGGCGCATTCCGTTTCTCGTCAGCATCGTGCTGATCGGGATCGGCCTGTTCATCCGGCTGCGCGTGATGGAGTCGCCCCTCTTCGAGAGGATGAGAGAAGCGAGAAAGGTGGCGAAGGCGCCGTTCATCGAGCTGTTGCGCACCTATCCGAAGCAGATCGTGTTGGCGATCGGAACGCGGTTCGCCACCGATATCACCTTCAACGTCATCAACGTGTTCATGCTTGCCTACGGCACGCAGCAGCTTGGTCTGCCGCGCGAGCTGTTCCTCAACAGCATTCTCGTTGGCTGCGTGGTCGCGCTCGTGACCCTGCCGCTGTTCGGCAAGCTGTCGGACCTGTTCGGCCGCCGGACGGTCTATCTATGCGGCGCGATCTTCGTGATGATCTACGGCTTCGTCTTCTTCCGTCTCGTGGAAACGAAGGAACCCGTTTACATCGTAATGGCCTATGTCTGCGGCATCGCCTTAAGTCAGGCATCGACCTATGCCGTGCAATCAACATGGTTTGCCGAGCTGTTCGGGACCAAGGTCCGTTATACGGGCGCGTCGCTGCCTTATCAGATCGCCGGCATCATCACATCAGGCCCCGCGCCGCTGATTTCCGCCTGGCTGTTCGCGACCTATTCCACGACGCATCCGATCGCGCTCTACATTGCCGCGACCGGCCTGATCAGCTTTGTCTCCGCCTGGTTTCTTGCCGAGACCTATCGGGTCAAATTGGACGAGGACCATAGCGCCTGACCGGGGCGTCGAGCTCGTGCAGCAGGCCTAGCGGCGCACGGCGAAGAACTCCTTGAGCAACATGGCGGCCTCGCTCTCGGCGATGCCGCCATAGACCTCCGGCCTGTGGTGGCACGTCGGCGACGCAAAGAACCGCACGCCGCTCTCGACTGCGCCGCCTTTTGGGTCTGAGGCGCCGTAATAGAGCCGCCGGATGCGAGCGAATGAGATAGACGCCGCGCACATTGCACAGGGCTCGAGCGTGACATAGAGGTCGCAGTCGGTCAGCCGCTCGCTTCCAAGCCGTGCTGCTGCCGCTCGGATCGCCAGCAGTTCAGCGTGCGCAGTGGGGTCGCGGTCGACCAGCGTGCGGTTGCCGGCGCGCGTCACCACCTCACCGGCCCTGACGACGGCAGCACCGACCGGCACCTCGCCCCGCGCGCCGGCCGCACGGGCCTCGTCAAGCGCGATTGCCATGAAATTCGGGCCGGGCATCGTTTCTCCGTCATGCCCGGCTTTATGCCGGGCATCCACGCCTTTATACCCGACTGCACAGAAAGACGTGGATGACCAGGACAGGCCCGGCCATGACGGACATGAAGGACAGCGAACGCATCGCCAAGGTGATCGCACGGGCCGGGCTCGCTTCGCGCCGCGAGGCCGAGGCCTGGATCGCGGCCGGCCGCGTCAGCGTCAACGGCGCAGTGATCGCCTCGCCGGCGCTCAACGTCACCGCGGCCGACCGCATTGCGGTCGACGGCGCGCCGCTGCCGCAGCGCGAACGCGCGCGGCTGTTCCTCTATCACAAGCCGCGTGGGCTGGTGACGACACATTCCGACCCGCAGGGCCGCCCCACGATCTTCGGCGCCCTGCCGAAGACCCTGCCGCGCCTCATCAGCGTCGGCCGGCTCGACCTCAATACCGAGGGCCTGCTGTTGCTTACCAACGACGGCGAGCTGGCCCGCGTATTGGAGCTGCCGCAGACCGGGTGGCTACGCCGCTACCGGGTGCGCGCGCTCGGCCGCGTCACGCAGGAGGCGCTCGATGCCCTGCGCGGCGGCCTCACAGTCGACGGTATGCGCTACGGCCCGGTCAACGCCACGCTCGACCGCGAGCAGGGCGCCAATACCTGGCTCACTGTCGGCATCCGCGAGGGCAAAAACCGCGAGGTGCGCAACGTGCTCGAGCATCTCGGACTCAAGGTCAACCGGCTGATCCGCGTGTCGTTCGGGCCGTTCGAGCTGGGTGATCTGGAGCGCGGCGCGGTATCCGAAGTTCTGACCGAAAATATCCGCGACACACTGGGCGACCTCGCGATGACACTCGATCTCAGTGGTCCGGTGCTGGAGCGCGAACCGTCTCAACGTCGTCATGCCGGGGGGCGCGCGAAAGCGCACGAACCCGGAATCCGGAAGCCGCGATCAAACAAGCCGGCTCTGGATTCCGGGCCCGCGCTCCGTGCGTCCCGGAACGACAGGAAACAAAAACGCCGCCGCGACCGCAGCGGCGGGCCGCGGCCGAAATATCCGAAAGGCAAAGACTGATGCGCGTGGTCGGCGGCCGCCTGCGCTCGCGCCCGATCGCGGCGCCGAAATCATCCGCGATCCGCCCGACCGCCGATCGGCTGCGCGAATCCCTGTTCAACATCCTGACCCACGGTCATAAAGACCCCGTGACCGGCGCGCGGGTGCTCGACCTGTTCGCCGGCACCGGCGCGCTCGGCATCGAGGCGCTGTCGCGCGGCGCGGCCTATGCGCTGTTCGTCGATGACGCCGCCGAGGCCCGCGCGCTGCTGCGCCAAAACACGCAGACGCTCGGGCTTGCCGGCGTTACCCGCATCTTCCGGCGCGACGCGACGAAACTTGGCCCGGCGCACCCGGTCGAGCCGTTCACCCTCGCCTTCCTCGACCCGCCCTACGGCAAGGGGCTGGCCGAAAAGGCGCTGGCTTCCGCCCGCGACGGCGGCTGGCTCACGCCCGGCGCTCTGGCCGTCGTCGAGGAGGCCGTCAGCGCGGCATTCAAAGCCCCGGAGGGCTACCAGGAGCTGGAACGGCGCGCCTATGACGATACGGAATTGGTGTTTTTACGGTTGTCGTCACCGGGCTTGTCCCGGTGACCCCGCTTAGGGACGCACTATGCTCACCTAAGCGAGATGGCCGGGACATAAGGGCGTTCACGCCCGTCTTCGACGGGCTAAGCCCGGCCACGACAGTTGTGGGGCTTACCGCCGCCCGAACAGGCGCTCGATGTCGGCGAGCTTGAGTTCCACGTAGGTCGGCCGGCCGTGGTTGCACTGGCCGGAATTGGGCACCGCCTCCATCTCGCGCAACAGGGCGTTCATCTCCTCCGGCTTGAGCCGGCGACCGGCGCGCACCGAGCCGTGGCAGGCCATCGTCGCCGCGACATGCATCAGCCTCCGCTCCAGCGGCAGCGCCTCGTCCCACTCCGCCATGTGCTCGGCGAGGTCATGCAGGAGCCCGCGCACGTCGACCTCGCCCAGCAGCGACGGCGTCTCGCGCACCGCCACCGCGCCCGGCCCGAACGCCT
>CAZNTY010000533.1:0-5488 GCA_964576085.1 uncultured Undibacter sp.
GAGCTCGACGGAGCGCACCTGCATGACCTTGGCGCCGAGCGAGGCGAGTTCCAGCATTTCCTCGTAGGCGATCTTGTCGAGGCGCTTCGCCTGCGGCACCACGCGCGGGTCGGTGGTGTAGACGCCGTCGACGTCGGTATAGATGTCGCAGCGCTCGGCGCCAATGGCGGCGGCGATCGCCACCGCCGAGGTGTCGGAGCCGCCGCGGCCGAGGGTGGTGATGCGGCGGGTCGCCTCGTGCAGGCCCTGGAAGCCCGCGACCACGGCGACCTGTTTGTGCTCGGCAAAGCGCGTGATCAGCTCGGCGCCGTTGACGTCGAGGATGCGGGCGGAGGCATGCGCATTGTCGGTGAGGATCGGCAGCTGCCAGCCTTGCCAGGAGCGGGCGTTGACGCCCATGCCCTCGAGCACGATGGCGAGAAGGCCGGCGGTGACCTGCTCGCCGGAGGCCACCACGGCGTCGTATTCGCGCGCGTCATGCAATGGCGCCGCGTCGCGGCACCAGGCGACAAGCTGATTGGTGACGCCGGCCATCGCCGAGACCACGACCGCGACGTCGTAGCCGGAATCGACCTCGCGCTTGACGTGGCGCGCCACGTTGCGGATGCGGTCGAGATCGGCGACCGACGTTCCGCCGAATTTCATCACCAGACGCGGCATGGCAACCCGGAAAAGTTGGCCGGCGTTGTGCCGGCCGGCAAGCGCGCGTATTCATATAGAGGCGGTCCGCGGGCCGCAACTCTGCGTCCGATCGAGGGTTAAGCCGTCCGCTTTGCCGTGCCGCGCGCCCGCGCTAAGACAATACCGACGGCAACTTTGAAAGAGCACCATGCAGCAGAAACAGCTCGGCAGCAGCGGCTTGAAAGTCTCGCAGCTCTGCCTCGGCACCATGATGTTCGGCGGCCCGACCGACGAGGCGACGTCCAATCGGATCATCGCCAAGGCGCGCGACCAGGGCGTGAACTTCATCGACACCGCGGACGTTTATAACGGCGGCAAGTCGGAGGAGGTTACCGGCCGCGCCATCGGCAACCGGCGGCACGACTGGGTGCTGGCGACCAAGCTCGCCAACCAGATGGGCGAGGGCGCGAACCAGGGCGGGCTGTCGCGCAAATGGGTGATGCAGGCAGCGGAGGGCAGTCTCAAGCGCCTCGGCACCGATTACATCGACATCTATTATTTACATAAAGAGGACCACGCGACGCCGCTCGCCGAGACCGTGCGCGCGATGGCCGACCTGCAGCGGCACGGCAAGATCCGCTACTTCGGCGTCTCGAACTATCGCGCCTGGCGCGTCGCCGAGATCTGCAACCTGTGCGACCGCATGGGCATCGACCGGCCGGTGGCGAGCCAGCCGTACTATCACACGCTCTATCGGGTCGCCGAGGTCGAGCATTTGCCGGCCTGCGCACATTACGGCCTCGGCGTCGTGAGCTACAGCCCGCTGGCGCGCGGCGTGCTCACCGGCAAGTACCAGCCGGGTGCCGACGCGCCGAGCGACACGCGCGCAGGCCGCGCCGACAAGCGCATGATGCAGACCGAATTCCGCCGCGAGACGCTGGAGGCAGCGCAGA
The DNA here is from genome assembly GCA_964576085.1 of uncultured Undibacter sp. Lineage (GTDB taxonomy): Bacteria > Pseudomonadota > Alphaproteobacteria > Rhizobiales > Xanthobacteraceae > Pseudolabrys. Next base: position 1,575 of record CAZNTY010000533.1, read on the forward strand.
AGGTGAAGGCCCACGCGGAGAAGCGCGGGGTGTCGCCCAATCACTTCGCCGTGGCCTGGGTGCTCAACAACAAGCTGATCACCGGCGTGATCGCCGGACCGCGCACCGAGGCGCACTGGGACGACTACGTGAAGGCGCTCGACTGCGAATGCACCAGGGAGGACGAGTCGTTCATCGACAATCTGGTCGCCTCCGGCCATCCGGCGGCGCCCGGCTACAACGATCCGGCCTATCCGATCGAAGGCCGCGTTCCGCGGACGAGTTGAGCCCGTGCGCTACATCAACGAAATCCTGCAGCCGAACGAAAAGCTCGTCTATTCGACGACCCTGCACTGGATGATCTATCTGCCCGGCATCGTGCTCTGGATCGCCGCCATCGCGATCTATGGCGTCGGCACGCCGGCCATGCCGGTCTGGTCCATCCTGGCGCTGATTTGTGCATTGCTCGCAGCCGTGTCGACATTCCGGGCCTGGTTCCGCCGGTGGACGACCGAGATTGACGTGACCGACCGCCGCATCGTCTATAAGCGCGGCTTCATACGCCGCCATACGGTCGAGATGAACATGGACAAGGTCGAGAGCGTCGATGTCGATCAGTCGATCCTCGGCCGCATCCTCGATTACGGCGACATCGTCGTGCGTGGCACGGGCGTCGGCATCGAACCGCTGCGCAATATCGAGTCGCCGCTGCAGTTCCGCAACCATGTGACGGCGCGATAATCATGGTGGCCGGCTCCGTCGACGCACGGGAGGTCGAGCAGTTCGCGCGGCTCGGCGCGCGCTGGTGGGACCCGAAGGGGCCGATGGCGGCGCTGCACAAGTTCAACCCGGTGCGGCTCGGCTATATCCGCGACCAGGCCGCGGCGCGCTTTGCGCGCGATGCGAAGGCGCTCGACAGCCTGAAGGGCTTGCGCATCCTCGACATCGGCTGCGGCGGCGGGATTTTGTCGGAGCCGCTGGCGCGGCTCGGCGCCGACATGGTCGGGGTCGATCCTGCTGAAGAAAGCATCGCCGTCGCGCGAGCGCATGCCGAGGAGGCGGGCGTCGCCATCGATTATCGCGCCGCTACCGCGGAGGAGCTGGCGGCGAAAGCCGAGCGCTTCGACATCGTGCTGGCGATGGAGGTGGTCGAGCACGTCACCGACGTCAATGCGTTCGTCGCGACCTGCGCGGAGATGGTGAAGCCCGGCGGCCTGCTGATCGCCGCGACCCTCAACCGCACGCTCAAGAGCTTCGCCCTGGCGATCGTCGGCGCCGAATATGTCCTGCGTTGGGTGCCGCGCGGCACGCACCAGTGGGACAAGTTCGTCACGCCGGAGGAGCTGGAGACCGCGCTGGAGAGCGCCGGCCTCAGGGTGATCGGCGAGCGTGGCGTGATCTACAATTTGTTCGCCGACCGCTGGCAGCTGTCGTCCGACATGGACGTCAACTACATGGTGGTGGCGGCGCGGGACAGACACGGCGCATAGCAGTTAGGTCGTGGCCGGGCTATCCCGGCCATCCACGTCTTAGTAAGGAACCAAGCCGTGGAGGCCAGGCATGACGCCGGGCATGGCTTTGAGAGAACCTCCCCACATGCTCTGGGCTGTCGTCACTTTGATCGCCGCCGCGGCGCAGACCGCGCGCAACGCCATGCAGCGCGAGCTGACGGCGACGCTCGGCACCGTCGGCGCCACTCACGTGCGCTTCCTGTTCGGCTTTCCGTTCGCGCTGATTTTCCTGGCGCTCGTGCTCTATGGCACCGGCCTGTCGCTGCCTGATCCGCCGCTCGCATTCTGGCCCTGGGTGCTCGACGGCGCCTTCACGCAGATCGCCGCTACCGCGCTGATGCTGGCGGCGATGGGCGAGCGTTCGTTCGTGGTCGCCATCGCCTATATCAAGACCGAGCCGGTGCAGGTCGCGCTGTTCGGCCTGATCGTGCTCGGCGACGCCCTCACGGTGCCCGTCGCCATCGCGGTGATTGTCGCCACCGCCGGCGTAATCGTGATGTCGCTGAAGCCAGGCACGATGTCGGGCGCGAGCCTGCGGCCGACAATCTACGGACTCACCGGGGGCACGATGTTCGCGCTGTCGGCGATCGGCTATCGCGGCGCGATCCTCAGCCTGCATTTGCCGAATTTCGTGCTGGCGGCGACCTACACGCTGGTCGTCGGCCTGGTGCTGCAGGCGGCGCTGCTGTCTGCCTATCTCGCCGTCCGCGACATGAAGGTGCTGCGGGCGATCGTGCAGGCCTGGAGGCCGTCGATGCTGGCGGGTTTCATGGGCGCCTTCGCCTCGCAGTTCTGGTTTCTGGCGTTCGCCATCGCGACCGCGGCCAGCGTGCGCACGCTCGCGCTGGTCGAGGTGCTGATGGCGCAGGCGGTGTCGAAATTCGTGTTCAAGCAGCCGACGACGCCGCGCGAGATCATCGGCATCGTGCTGGTGGTGATCGGCGTCGTCGTGCTGGTGTCGGCCGGTTAATTCTGCTCGTCCGGCAATACCGGGAGCGGATGGAATTCGATGCCTTCCTCGGCCAGCGCCTTGGCCTCGTCCGGCGAGGCCTCGCCGTAGATCGAGCGGTGCTCGATCTCGCCGTAATGCATCTTGCGCGCCTCTTCAGGAAATTTCGCGCCGACATGCTCGGCGTTCTTCGTAAGATGGTCGCGCAATTCCTTGAGCTTCTGCCGCAGCTCTTTCTCCTGCGGCGGCAGCATCGCGACCGGCGCCTTGTCCGGTGAGGGTGCGGGCTCCTGGCGCTTCCGAGTGCCGGCAAGGCGCGGCGCCATGATCGCCTTCCCGACCTTGGCCGAGCCGCAATGCGGGCAGGCCACCAGGCCGCGCTTCGCCTGTTTCTCGTAGGCGGCGCTGTCGGCAAACCAGCTTTCGAAGGTGTGGCCGTGCTCGCAGGCGAGCGCGTAGCGGATCATGATTGTCCCCGCACCACGCGCACATGGGCCGGCTCCGCCATCGGCTCGACGATCTCGAAGCGGCGCCCATGGTCCAACGATGGGATTTTCGCTCGTGCGGCGGCGACCTCAGCGGGATCGATCTCGGCCATCACCACGCCGGGCTCGGTGCCGCCTTCGGCCAGCACGCGGCCCCACGGGTCGACGATCAGCGAGTGCCCGTAGGTGGCGCGGCCATGCTCGTGCACGCCGCCCTGTGCGGCCGCAAACACGAAGCAGCCGTTTTCGATGGCGCGGGCACGCTGCAGCACGTGCCAGTGCGCTTCGCCGGTTTGTCTGGTGAAGGCCGAGGGGATCGCCAGCATGACGGCGCCCGCCTCCGCCAGCGCCCGATAGAGCGCGGGAAACCGCAGGTCGTAGCAGATGGTGATGCCGAGCCGGCCCCAGGGCAGGTCGGCGACGACCGCGCTCTCGCCGGGCCGGTAGCGGCTCGATTCGCGGTAGCTCTCGCCGCCGGCGAGATCGACGTCGAACATGTGGATCTTGTCATAGCGCGCCAGGATCTCGCCCTGAGGGTCGATCAGGAAGGCGCGATTGGCGGCCCGGTCCGGCGACACCTTGATCGCCAGCGAGCCGACATGGACGTAAAGGCCGAGCCTGCGCGCCAGCTCGCGGAACGCGGCGAGCGACGGGTCGGTCGCCTCCTCGGTGATCGCCGCGAACAACTGCTGGCCGTTGGCGGCAAGGATGTTCGTCATCTCGGGCGTCTGCACATAATCGGCGCCCGCCTCCTTGGCTTCATTGATCAGCTTCACGGCCGCGTCGACATTCGCCGCCGGCGTGATGCCCGAGCGCATCTGGATCATCGCGGCCTTGAACCTTGCCCCGGTCATCGGGCCTCGCCTCCGCCGGCGAGCAGCGGATCGAGCCTGCCGGCGCGCTCCAGCGCCTGGAGGTCGTCGTTGCCGCCGACATGGATAGAGCCGATGAAAATCTGCGGCACGGTCATGCGTCCGTTCGCGCGCCGGA
>CAZNTY010000534.1:0-8216 GCA_964576085.1 uncultured Undibacter sp.
TAGACTACCGGCTGCACTGCGACCGGTTGTTCTTCGCCACCTGCCAGGCGGTGCCGTGCGACATCTTTCCGCCGGACACCGGCCTGATCGTCGCCGACGCCTTCGGCGCCTCGTTCGTGTGCGAGGCGCCGGAGCATCGCCTGCCGGCACCGACGCGAAAGAGCATGATGCTGTCATTCGCCCGCGCCGCGGCGCTCCGCCTGCAGGCGCTCGCCGATCCGCACGGGCCTTATGGGGATATCGAATAACTCCGATGTCATCGCCGCGAAGGCGGGCGATCCAGTATCCGCCACCCTTGCAGCAGGAAACGAGAGTCAGTGACTGCTGGATGTCCGCTTGCGCGGGCATGACGGCGGAATCAGCGCGGCGCGCGTTTTGCCAGGATGCGCTGCAAGGTGCGCCGGTGCATGTTGAGCCGACGCGCGGTCTCCGAGACGTTGCGGCCGCACAATTCGTAGATGCGCTGGATGTGCTCCCAGCGCACGCGGTCGGCCGACATCGGATTTTCCGGCGGCTCGATCTTCCTGCTGTCGATCGCGAGCAGCGCGGCGACGACGTCATCGGCGTCGACCGGCTTGGCGAGGTAATCGACCGCGCCGAGCTTCACCGCATTCACGGCGGTGGCGATATTGCCGTAGCCGGTGAGGATGATGGCACGCGCGTCGGGCCGGCGGCGCTTGAGTGCGGAAATGACGTCGAGTCCGTTGCCGTCGGTGAGCCGCATGTCGACGACGGCGAAAGCCGGCGCCTCGTGCTCGACTTTGGCGAGGCCGTCGGCGACCGATTCCGCGGTCACGACGCGAAAGCCGCGCGTTTCGAGCGCCTTGCCGAGCCGTTGCAGGAACGACCGGTCGTCCTCGACGATCAGCAGCGAGCGTTCGGCCGGAGCCGTCGCGCCGGCCGCAGGAAGCGGAGAGTCCAGGATCATCACCACGATATCACCTCGTTTTGGCGATCATACCGTCGCAAGCGCGGCGGCGAAACAGAAATCGGACACGGCCGGTCTCAGGCGACCGCTTCGTTCAGCGGCCGCTCGAAGTCCACACGCCGCCAGCGCACCGCGATCACGGCGCCGTGTTCAGTTCCGGTGCGGTTCGCGTACGTGAGCGTCGCGCCGGAACGCTCGAGCAGCGTCTTGGCGATGAAGAATCCGAGCCCGAGTCCGCTGGCTTCGCCGTCGCCGCCGACCTGCTGCTTGCGGCTCGACACGTAGGGCTCGCCGAGGCGGCACAGAATGTCGGGCGCGAAGCCGGGGCCGTCGTCGGAGATGACGACCGCGACGCTGTCGCCGCTCCAGTCGGTATCGACCGACACGCGTTGGCGCGCGAAATCGACCGCGTTTTCGACGATGTTGCCGAGGCCGTAGAGGATCGCCGGGTTGCGCGTCACCGCGGGCTCGAAGCTGCGGTCGGCCGGCGCGCTGACCTCGATCGCCACGCCGAAATTGCGGTGCGGCGCCACCACCTCCTCGATCAGCGCGGTCAGCGGGGTGTGCTCGAACGGCTGGCCGCTCGCCGACAGCTCGGTGAGCTTGCCGAGGATGTCGCGGCAGCGCGCCGCCTGCTCGCGCAGCAGACGGACGTCCTCGCCGTGCGGCGCGTCGGGCGCGATCGCGCGCTCGAGTTCCTTGGCGATCACCGAGATCGTCGACATCGGCGTGCCGAGCTCGTGCGCCGCCGCGGCGGCGAGTCCGTCGAGCTGCGACAGATGATGCTCCCGCGCCAGAGCGAGCTCGGTCGCCGCCAGGGCGTCGGCGAGTTGCCGCGACTCTTCGGCGATCTGCCAGGCGTAAAGGCCGATAAAGACGATCGCCAGCAGGATCGAGATCCATTCGCCGAGCATGTAGACCGGCGGCAGCTCGAGCGGCGCGCGGCTGTCCCACGGCAGCGGATAATGGAAGAACGCCAGCGCCGTCGCGCTGGCCACCGCGAGCACGCCGAGCAGGATGGTGGAGCGCGGCGGCAGCGCGGTCGCCGAGATCAGCACCGGGCCAAGGAACAGGAAGGCGAAGGGATTGTGCAGCCCGCCGGTGAGGAACAGCAGCACCGCCAGCTCGGCGATGTCGAAGCCGAGCAGCCAGGCGGTGCGCGCCGGCGCGAGCCACTGCGCCGACGGATAGCCGAGCCGCAGCGCGACGTTGACCAGCATCGACAGCGCGATCACCGCGAGGCAGGGCCAGAACGGGAAATCGAAGTCGAGCACGAAGCGCACCACCAGCACCGCGGTGGTCTGGCCGATCGCGGCGAGCCAGCGCAGCCGCACCAGCGTATCGAGGCGCACGTGGCGGCGCGGATGGTCGGTGGCGAGGCCGAGCGGCATGATTGGCGACTGTATTGCCTCGGTACGGTTAATCCAGTGCTGCCGCGATCGCGCAAAACGGCGGCCAGGTCGTGAATCAGATAAGGGTCTGCTTGCGCGTTTGACAGAGTCGCGCCACATCATCAGCCATGAATCCCCGCGTTCCTCCCGCCATCAGCGTCGAGAACCTGGTCAAGCTCTACTGGAGCGTCCGCGCCGTCGACGGCGTCTCGTTCGACCTGCCGGCCGGCTCGATCACCGCGCTGCTTGGCGGCAACGGCGCCGGCAAGACCACGACCATCGCCATGATCATGGGCCTGGTGGCGCCGACATCCGGGCGCGTGTGCGTGCTCGGCGCCGAGATGCCGCGCCGGCGCTATGACGTGCTGCACCGGATGAATTTCGAGAGCCCCTATGTCGATCTGCCGACGCGGCTCACGGTGCGGCAGAATCTGTCGGTTTTCGCGCAGCTTTACGGTGTCGCCGACATCGAGGCGCGCATCGGCGAGCTGGCCGCCGCGCTCGATCTGGCGGATTTCCTCGACCGCTGGACCGGCAAGCTGTCATCCGGGCAGAAGACGCGGGTGTCGCTCGCCAAGGCGCTGCTCAATCGTCCGGATGTGCTGCTGCTCGACGAGCCCACCGCCTCGCTCGATCCCGACACCGCGGACTGGGTGCGCGGCCTTCTGGAGGTTTTTCGCCGGCGAACCGGCGCGACGATTCTGCTCGCCTCGCACAACATGATCGTTGTCGAGCGGCTGTTCGAGCGCGTCATCATCATGAAGAAGGGCCGTATCGAGGACGACGATGCGCCGGCGCGTCTGCTGGCGCGTTACGGCCGCGAGACGCTGGAGGAGGTTTTCCTCGACGTCGCGCGCGGCCGGCAGCGGGAGGCGGCGCAATGAGAGGCCCGCTCTGTGTCCCGGACGCGGCGCAGCGCGACCGCGCACCAGGGGCGGACATTAAGCACAGACGTGGCACGGCGCCCGGGACAAGAGACTGACATGACCTTCTCCCTCAATCGCGTCGGTGCGATGGTGCGTCGCTACTGGTACCTGCTGCGCTCGTCGTGGCCGCGCCTGCTCGACCTGATCTATTGGCCGATGCTGCAGATGCTGATGTGGGGCTTCCTGCAGAGCTATGTCGCGCAGAGCGGCGGCTTCTTCGCGCGCGCCGGCGGCGTGCTGATCGGCGCGGTGCTGCTGTGGGACATCCTGTTCCGCGGCCAGCTCGGCTTTTCGATCTCGTTCCTCGAGGAAATGTACGCACGCAACCTCGGCAACCTGATGATCTCGCCGCTGCGCCCGGTGGAATTTCTGGCGGCGCTGATGATCGTCAGCCTGATCCGCCTCGCGATCGGCGTGATCCCGGTGACGCTGGTCGCGATCTGGTTCTTCGGCTTCAACCTGTGGGCGCTCGGTCTCGCGCTCGCGGCGTTCTTCCTCAATCTCATTCTGACGAGCTGGGCGATCGGCATCCTGGTCGCGGGCCTGCTGCTGCGCAACGGGCTCGGCGCCGAAGGGCTCGCCTGGACCTTCATGTTCCTGTTCCTGCCGCTGACCTGCGTCTATTACCCGGTGTCGGTCTTGCCGCACTGGCTGCAATACCTCGCCTGGGCGCTGCCGCCGACTTACGTCTTCGAGGGCATGCGCGCGCTGATCACTGACCACGTCTTCCGCGGCGACCTGATGCTCGAGGCGCTGGCGCTGAACGTCACCTTCTTCGCGGCTGCATCAATCGCTTTTTTCGCCCTGCTGAGGAGCGCGCGGACCAATGGCAAGCTGATGCAGAGCACCGAATAGCCTGCCAAGCCTTTGGTTTCACATCGTAAAATAAATTTTTTCGGCATTTAAACCTGCCGTGGAGAACTTATCTGTAGGTTGACGGCATGATGGAAAAACGACACTCTGCTGCGGTGCAGCAGGGGCTGGGGTCTGAGGCGATGCCGATCGGCGAATTCGACGGGGCGGCAACGCTGTCCGGCGACGGTTCTGCGTTTTCCAATCCGCTCTATTGGCTCTACGAAATGGGCCACGCCGCGCTCGATCCGTCGCGTGCCTTTGCTGACGCCACCCGCCTGTTCTTCCGCAATCCCGCCAATCCGTGGTCACACACGACCTATGGCAAGGCGGTGGCCGCGACGATGGAACTGTTCGAGCGGTCGACCCGCCGTTATGGCCGTCCGGAATGGAATATCGAGGCCACCGCGGTCGGCGCCGAGCGCGTTCCGATCCGCATCAACACCGTATGGGAGCGGCCGTTCTGCCGGCTCCTGCATTTCGAGCGTGTCTTCTCGCGCGCGCCGCGCCGGCCGCAGCCGAAGCTGCTGATCGTCGCGCCGATGTCGGGGCATTACGCGACGCTCTTGCGCGGCACGGTCGAGGCGTTCCTGCCCAACCATGACGTCTACATTACCGACTGGCGCAACGCCCGTTCGGTGCCGGTCGCCGAAGGCCGCTTCGACCTCGACGACTACATCGATTATGTGATCTCGATGCTGCACGTGCTCGGCGGCGACGTGCACGTGCTCGGCGTCTGCCAGCCGTCGGTGCCGGTCTTGGCCGCGGTGGCGCTGATGGAGGCCGACGGGGACCCTTATGTGCCGCATTCGATGGTGCTGATGGGCGGTCCGATCGACACCCGCATCAATTCCAATTCGGTCAACAAGCTGGCGGAGACCAAGGGCATCGAGTGGTTCCGCCGCAACGTCATCACCAAGGTGCCGTTCCCGCATCCCGGCTTCATGCGCGACGTCTATCCGGGCTTCCTCCAGCTCAACGGCTTCGTCAGCATGAACCTCGACCGCCACATCGAGGCGCACCGCAACCTGTTCCTCAACCTGGTCAAGGGCGACGGCGACAGCGCGCAAAAGCATCGCGAGTTCTACGATGAGTATCTGGCGGTGATGGACCTTGCCGCCGAGTTCTACCTGCAGACCGTCGACACCGTGTTCATCCGCCATGCGCTGCCGAAGGGCGAGATGACGCATCGCGGGCGCAAGGTCGATCCGGCCGCGGTCCGCCGCGTCGCGCTGATGACGGTGGAAGGCGAAAACGACGATATCTCCGGGGTTGGCCAGACCGAGGCGGCGCACCGGCTCTGCGTCAACATCCCGGCCGAGCACAAGGCGCATTACCTCCAGTCCGGCGTCGGCCATTACGGCGTCTTCAACGGTTCGCGCTTCCGCGCCGAGATCGCGCCGCGCATTTCCGATTTCATCCTCACGCACAACACCGGACACCGCTCCAAGGTGGCCTGAGTCAGGTGTCATCGTCCGCGGACGCGGGCATGACCTGCCGGGACGGACCTTGCGTCCGCCGGTCGGAGTTGGGCAGTATCCGCCGACCCTTTGAGTCGGCCCTTCGGATCCGCCAATGCCGCTGCGCGCGTTATTTTACCGGCGTTCCCGCGAGCCGACGTCGATCGACGTCGCCTTCGAGGACGCGGTCTATCAGGTGCGGCTGCAGCGGCACCGTCAGGCGCGCCGCTATACCTTGCGCGTGCAGTCCGCCACGCGCGAAGTGGTGCTGACGATGCCGCCGCGCGGCACCGTGCGTGACGCGTGCGCCTTCGCCCAGAAACACGGGGCCTGGATCGCGTCGCGCCTGCGTCGCCTGCCGCAGCCGGCGCCATTTCGGCACGGCACCGTCTTGCCGCTGCGCGGGGAGCCGCACCGCATCGAACACCGGCCGCACGAGCGCGGCACGGTCTGGATCGAGCTCGGCGACGACGGCCATCGCGCACTGGGCGTCGCCGGCGACGCGCCGCATGTCGCGCGCCGCGTCCGCGACTATCTCAAGCGCGAGGCCAAGCGCGACCTCGAAGCGGCGAGCCGCCGCATGGCGCAGCAACTCGGCGTCAGGGTCAGGCGCCTGTCGATCCGCGACCAGTCGAGCCGCTGGGGCTCGTGCTCGACCACCGGCGTCTTGTCCTATTCGTGGCGGCTGATCCTGGCGCCGCCTTTCGTGCTCGACTATCTGGCCGCGCACGAGGTCGCGCATCTGGTCGAGATGAACCACTCGCGCGCGTTCTGGCGGCTGGTCGCGCGCATCTATCCGAATGTCGCGCGCGCCAAGACCTGGCTCGACAGCCACGGCGCCGAGCTGCACCGCTACGGCCTCAACGCCGCATAGAAATCGCCGTCGTGTTCAAGCCCGGCACATTCGCGCTCACGGCCTTGCTCGCCGGGCTCACCGCCATCGGTCCGCTGACGACCGACATGTACCTGCCGTCGCTGCCGGAGATCTCACGCACGTTTGGCGCCTCTGCCGCGCAGGTGGAGCTCACGATCTCGTCCTACCTGGTTGGCTTTGCGGTCGGGCAGTTGATCTACGGGCCGATCTCGGACCGGTATGGTCGCAAGCCGGTGCTGCTCGCGGCCATCGCGGTATTCTGCCTGGCAAGCCTTGCCTGCGTGATGTCGGTCTCGATCGACATGCTGATCGCGGCGCGCGCGGTGCAGGCGCTCGGCGGCTGCGGCGGCGTCGTGCTGGCGCGCGCCATCGTGCGAGACCTCTATTCCGGCGCGCGCGCGGGCCGCGAACTGTCGCTGATGGCGATGGTGATGGCGCTCGCGCCCGTCGTCGCGCCGATCGCCGGCGGCGTTCTGCAGACCGTGTTCGGCTGGCACGCGAGCTTTGTCGCCCTGATCGTCGGCGGCCTGGCGCTGGCGGCGGTGGTGTGGTGGCTGCTGCCGGAGACCCTGGAACCGCGCGCGGCTCATCCGATGTCGGCGCGTTCGATCCTGCAGTCGTTCCACGGCTTTCTGCGCGACCGCGGCTATGTCGCCCATACGGCGCTGATCGTCTTCACCTATGCCGGCCTGTTCGCCTGGATCGTGGCGGCACCCTTCGTGCTGCAGGAACTCTACGGCCTCTCATCCTTTGCTTTCGGCTTCGCCTTTGCGGCCGGCTCGGCGGGCATGATGATCGGCAGCGCGTTCGGCACGCGCTTTGCCGGCACGCTCGGCATCGACATCCTGATCGGCATCGGCGCCGCGGCGCAGGCGCTTGGCGGATTGCTGATGGCGGTCGCCGTGGGCTTCGGCCTGCGCTCTGCGGCCTCGCTGGTGATCCCGGTCGCAATCTATCTCGCCGGGCTTGGCCTCGTGCTGCCGCAGTCGGTCGCCGGCGCCAGGCATCCTTCTCGGGACCGCGCCGGCGCGGCCTCGTCGCTGATCGGCTTCCTGCAGCAGAGCGCCGCGGCGCTGTGCGGCATCGTGGTGGGGCAACTGCTCGGCGACAGCGCCTGGCCGATGGCCGCGACGGTGGCCATCACCGGGGTCATGACACTTATCCTGTGGGCGACGACGCGCGCCGCGCGGGCGCGCTCGCTGCGTGATTAGCGCCGGCCGAACAGGCTCCCGAGCAGCCAGTCGTCGAGGCCGGCGTTTTTCGCAGGCGCCGTCGGCGTGCTCGCCGGGATCGCGGCAGGCGGCGTCGGCGCCGCGCCTGCGACATTGCCGAAGACCGGCAGCAGGCCGTTGTTGCCGCCCGGCAAGGCGGTTGCGACGACGCCCTGCTCGGCGCCCCGCATAAACTGGCTCCAGATTGCGACCGGCAGGCTGCCGCCGGTCACTTTCTTTGTGGGCGTGCCGTCGTCATTGCCGAGCCAGACGCCGGTGACCAGATTCGCGGTGTAGCCGATGAACCAGGCGTCGCGGAAATCCTGGCTGGTGCCGGTCTTGCCTGCGGCCTGCCAGCCGGGCAGCGACGCGCCATGCGCGGTGCCGATGGTGAGCGTGTCCTGCATCATCGCGTTCATCATGCCGACGTAGCGGCCGTCGATGATGCGGCCGAGCGGCTGCTCGGCGCGGGCGTAGAGCACCTTGCCCTCCGGCGTCGAGATGCGCTCGATCACGTGCGGCGTCACGGCATAGCCGCCATTGGCGAAGCAGGCATAGGCGCCGACCAGTTCGA
>CAZNTY010000535.1:0-16129 GCA_964576085.1 uncultured Undibacter sp.
GGATAGCCGCGGCGGCGCATCTCCGGAATGCCCATCTTGCCGATCGCGGCACAGCAGGCGGGTGACGATCCGGTTAGCGCGGCGAAGATTGCACAGGCGCCGAGGTTCGACACCACCAGCCCGCCCGGGAGGCGATAAAGCCAGCGGTCGAGTGCCTCATAGAGATCCTTGCCCGCGGGCGACGATCCAATGGCCGCGCCCATCATCACGAACATCGGGATAGCGACAAGGGTGAAGTCATCGAGACCTGACCATAACGTCTCACCGACGACGTGCAGGCTGTCGAACCCCTGAAACACCATCAGAAACACCACGGCGATGGCGCCAAGGCCGAATGCGACCGGAATTCCTGACACCAGCATCAGCAACGTGACGACAAGAACGATGCCGCCCTCGGTGGTCGGGCTCATCCCGCACCTCCCAACGCCTGTTCCGCGTGCGCGCGAGCGATATCCTCGGCACTTTCTTTGTCCTTGATGCCGAACGGCGGCTCGCGTCCGGTCACCAGCGCCACTATCTCGACAACGTACTGCAAGGTCAGAAGCCCCAAGCCGACCGGCATCGACAGCAACGGAATCCAGAGCCGCGCGCGCCATACGGTGTTCGACAACCAGTCCTCGCTGTAGGCCTCATACCAATAAGCGGTGCAGAGCACGAAAAGAACAACGCAGAGCACGCAGGCAACCAGGCTGGTGGCGAGCGCGAGCCAGTAGCGCGCCTTCGGACCGAGATGAAGCGGCAGGATGTCGACATTGACATGGCCCCGCGTCATCAGGACGTAAGGACTTGCGACGAAGGTCGCCCCCACGATGCAGTATGTGACGACGTCGATCTGCCAGATTGTGGTGAGATTGAACACATAACGTTCAATGACCATGTCGCAGATCACCAGAACCGCAGCGCCGACAAGAAATGCGCCGACCACGCCTGTGACGCGCGACAAGAACTTCACCACTCGGATGAAGGTATCCATTGAGATTGTCCGCTGAATGTTACGAGAAAGCCGGCGGGTCGACCCCGCCGGCTTTTCGATCGCGTTACTTCACTGCGAGAGCTTCGTCGATCAGCTTCTGGCCGTTCGGCACGTCCTTCGCAAATTTGGCGTAGGAGCTTTTTTTGGCCAGTTCGATCCAGGCATTGTATTCGTCATCGGTCAGGGTAACGACCTTGTCATTGTGATCCTTGAAGGCCTTGATGGCCTCCTCGTTCACCGCTTCGGCTTTGCCCTCGTAATAGGCTTGCGCCTTCTTGCCGGCCGCGATGATGGCATCCTGCTGCTTCTTGTTGAGCTTCTCGAAGTTCTTCTTCGACATCAGCACTGGTTCATACATGAACCACAGTGCGTTATTGCCGGGCGCAGTGAGGCAGGTCGTGACCTCGTAAAGGCGAGTCGAGGCGAACGTGCCGAGGCTCGTGTCGGTACCGGTGACCACGCCGGTCTGGAACGCGTTGTACACTTCATTTGACGGCGGACTGACGATGCTGGCGCCCGCAGCTTCCCACATCGCCGCAAAAGTCGGGCCCGCGGCACGGAATTTCATGCCCGCGATGTCCTTCGGATGCTGAATGCACTTGTCCTTGGCCGCCATGCCGCCAGCGAACCAGGCGTCGGACAAGACGATCACGCCATGCTTTTCGATTTCGGCGCGAATGTCTTTCATGAACTGCGAATCATTGATGCGCTTGGCACGCTCTTGGCTGCGGATCAGGCCGGGCATCAACGTGGCGCTGAAGGTGCGCACCTTGCCGCTGGCGTAGTCAAGCGGGAACAGCGCGATGTCGAGCTGGCCGTTGACCATCGCGTTCCACTGATCGTTCGGCTTGAACAGCGAGGCGCCGGGATAGACCTGGATGTTGACGCCGACATTGGCCGCCCCGACTTCCTTGGCGATCATCTGCACCATGTCATCGCGGACGTCGCCCTTGCCGCCCGGGAACTGGTGCGAGGCCTTCAGCGTCACTTGCGCGTTTGCCGAAGCGGCAAGCACCATTGCCGCGGCACCCACAAAAAATGCGCTCATTCGCTTCATCGAATTCCTCCCTCATGTGCTCTTTTGGTATCGCAAACGGCAGACCACCGCCTGAACTCAGGCCGGCACCCCGACCACGCATGCCATCCGTCGCCCTGCGGCACCTTAGCGGCCATCGCCGCGCGATGCCATAGTGAACCGCTGATGATGCGTCCCAGTGCAGAACGGGTCGTCTGGCTTTGCCGGATCGTTCTATTTATAACCCCACTGCGATCGCTGATTTCAATTCGGGAGTTTTGGAATGTCGAAGCCGTTGGCGGGTCTGCGCGTCCTCGAGCTTGCGCGCATCCTGGCCGGTCCCTGGGCGGGGCAGTTGCTCGCCGATCTCGGCGCCGATGTCATCAAGGTCGAGCGCAAGGGCGTCGGCGACGACACGCGCGGCTGGGGGCCGCCGTTCGTCGAGGGGGTGGACGGCAAGCCGATCGGTTCGGCTTATTTTCACTCGGCCAATCGCGGCAAGCGTTCGATCGAGCTCGACTTCGAGAGCGAAGACGGTCGGCAGCTGGTCAAGAAACTCGCCGCAAAATCCGACGTGCTGATCGAGAATTTCAAGGTCGGCGGCCTCGCTAAATTCGGTCTTGATTACAAATCGCTCGCCGCGGACTGTCCGCGCCTGATCTATTGCTCTGTCACCGGCTTCGGCCAGGACGGGCCGTACGCCAAGCGCGCCGGATATGACCTGATGGCACAGGGCATGGCCGGCATGATGTCCCTCACTGGCATGCGTGACGGCCCGCCGACCCGGGTCGGCGTCGCAGTCTCCGATATTTTCACAGGCGTCTATTCCGTCGTCGGCATCCTCGCCGCGCTGGCGCAGCGAGAAAGAACGGGCAAAGGTGCTTATGTCGACACGGCCCTGGTCGATTCCACGGTCGGCGTGCTGGCAAACATGGGGCTCAACTATCTGGTGTCCGGGAAAATCCCTGAACGCATCGGCAACGCGCACGCCAATATCGTGCCGTATCAGGAATTTCCAGTATCCGACGGCTACCTGATCGTCGCCACCGGCAATGACCGTCAGTATCAAGACTTCTGCAAAGTGCTGGGCGCGCCGGAGCTTGGCACTGATCCACGCTACATTGATAATGTAGCCCGGCTGAAGAACCGTGATGAACTGGTGGCCAAACTCACGGCGCTGACGCTGAAGATGACGCGGGACGACCTTCTGGCGAAACTTGAAGCTGTGAAGGTTCCCGCCGGGCCGATCAACAATCTCGAGCAGGTGTTCGCCGATCCGCAGGTGATCCATCGCGGCATGAAACTCGACCTGCCGAGCAGGGCCGCCAGGGTCGGCACCATTCCCGGCGTGCGCTCGCCGATCGTGATCGATGGCTGGCGCGCAGCCTCCGAACGTCCCTCGCCCCTGCTCGGCGAGCACACCGCAGAGATTCTGCGCGAGCTTGGCGAAGGCTAGTCGCGCGACGGGCTCAGCGAGCGCCATTCCCAGGTGACGACCACGATGAGTACGGCAGTCGCTGCTGCAGCGAGCCCGAGCGCCGTCATGGCCGACGCCGCCGGCACTAGGAGCGCCAGCATCCCAACGCCGATCTGGTGCGACAACGGCAGGTAGGGTGCCGACAGCCGCTTGAACAGCGCATTGCCGGCGAGATAGAGCGCCGGGCCACCGAGGATCGCCGCAGCTGCAGCCGATGTTGCCGGCACTAGCGGATCATGCAGCACAATGTCGTCGCCAACCGCAGCGACAATGATGCCGGCGACAATCGGAATATGCAGATAGGTGTAACCACTTCGCGCCAGACGGCCGGAATCATCCGAAGAGGCGATCAGGCGGCTGCCACGCTCGGCGCCGATATTGAAATAGATCGCCCACATCGCGACGCTGCCGGCGAAAGCAATGACAAAAGCCGCGGCGTTCACCGGCATCCAGGCGAGATCGGCGAAGGTCGCGCCGGTGATCAAGATCGATTCGCCGAGCGCGATGATGACGAACAGTGCGCAGCGCTCCGCCATGTGGCCGCCTTCGACCTTCCAGTCGGCGGTCGAGGATCCACCGAGACCTGGCACCCAGAAATAGACGATCGGGCCGATGCTCTCGGCGACGACCGCCAGCGTCCACAGCGGAAGCTGCGTATCGTGGCCGATCAAACCACCGGCGATCCAGAGTGGCGCCACGACGACGTGCCAGATCGTGATCCGCAGGAAATTGCGGAAATTGCCCGGGCTCGGCACCCTCAATGCCCGAAGCATGAACAGGTCGCGCAATACCTGCATCAGCAAATAAGCGCCGGCGAACATCGCGGCCCGGTCTTCGAAGGCTCGAGGAATTGCGGCAGCCAGCACCAGGCCAACGAGCATCAGCCCGAATAGTAATAGCCGCACCGGCGGCTTATCCGGGTCGAGCCAGTTGGTGATCCAGGCCATGTCGATCCAGGCCCACCACACTGCCAGCATCAACAAAGCGGTCTCCAGCGCGCCGAGCGGCGTCAGGTGATGCAGCAGGCCGTGCGAGAGCTGGGTGATCGCGAAGACGAAGACGAGATCGAAGAACAGCTCGACATAGGTCACGCGATGGTGGTCGTGACCGTGGCGGACCCTCAGATTATCGCTGCGGATCAAGGCCATGGCGAATCAAACGGGACCGATCGGCCGGATCAGGGCGGCGTGCCTAGCCCCTACCCCGCGAGCCGACCGTGTCAGCGTGCCATCCAGCGGCTGGCGATCAGGGAGGCGTGCAGTAGTCCCAGTAGCCGTGCGTCTCGCTCGGGTCCGACCAGTACCAGCACGCATTCGGGCCGGGAGGAGCCGGATAGGTATGCGCAGCGCTCACGGCGATGATGGTGCCGAGCGCAACGCCGCCGATGATGGCTGTCCCATAATACGGCCGGTGCGCCCAGGCCCGATACGGCCGGCGGACGACAACCACATTGCGGCGAACAGTCGTGTTGCGATGCACGGTAGTGCTTCGCCTGACCGTAGTTGACTTGACCGCGGTCTTGCCGCCTCTCCTGACGGTCGTCGTCCTCTTCACGGTGGTTTTCTTGGTCGCCGCCGACAGGTCGTTGGTGACCGTAATGCCCTTGTCCGCCGCCGGATTGCCGGCCGCGGCATGCCCGACGAGCCCTGCCGATAAAAGCGCGGCAAGGCCGATCCCGAGTGTTTGCTTGAACATGAGTCGCTCCCGTTGAACTTCGCTGATGGTTTTTAGCAAGTCGCGTTCGGCGCCCGATCGGGGCAAAGATCTTTGCATAGCGTCAGATGAATATGGCACGTCGGAATGACAGCGTCATGGGCCTCGTCCGTTATGGTGAGGAGCGGGTAAGTGCCCGGCAACAAAGCTAGGCTCTCACCGCCGTCCCGCCGCGATTCCAGCCCCGGGCGCCCTCGCCGTAAATTTCGCTGCCGGTATCGGTGACCGCCAGGGTATCCTCGAGCTTGATGAAGCCGCGTGTCGGATGCCGCATCGTGGTTTCGACCGACACCACCATCCCGGCCTCGAGCGGCTTATCGTGGTGCTCCGGCCGATACTGAATTGATCCGCGATCGGTCAGCCGGGGCGCCTCATGGCTCACAAGCCCCATGCCATGCGCCAGAAAATCCATGTTGTTGTGGAATTTCGACCTGGCGACCAGCGACTCCCCAGCCGCGTAGATTTCGCGGCCGGTGACGCCCGGGCGTACCGTCTTGAACGCCGCACGCTGGATCGTCTCGATCTCGCCGAGCAGGTCCTGCAATTCGCCGTCTGGCTCACCGAGCACGGCCATGCGGCAGAGGTCGCCGATATAGCCGTGATAGTTGCCGCCGGAATCCAGCGAGAGCACCTCGCCGTCCTTCCACACGTCGTCACTCGGTGCGCGGTTATGGCTCGGGCCGACGGTGATCAGGCAATACTCGAAGGTGAGCCCGCGATTGACCTCTTCGCGGCGCATTGCCTCCCAGATTTCATTTTTGGTCGAGCCGGCGCCGTGATTGGCGATCACTGCTTTCATTGAGTCAATGACTGCTTCCGACGCGAATTTTAGCTTCTTCAACTCTTCCGGCGTCTTGATTGCCCGCTGGCGATCGAGCACCAGTGTCGCATCGACCAGCTCCGCATCAGGAAACGCGGCGCGCAGCACGTTGGCCGCGTCGTAAGGCAGGAAGCCGAATTCAGCGCCAATCCGGCGCGGCTTCATGGCCGCATGCTTTATCACCTCGACGGCCTTCTGCATGGCATCGGTCGAGCCGTTCGAGACGGTGAGTGTTTCCGGCGTCCAGACCGGATTGTTCTCCTGCTGCCACTTCTCGAGCCGATGCCCGATGTAGGTGGCCTTTTCGGGAGCGCCCTTCGGATAGATCAGGACGGGCAGATAACGAGTATGGCCGGTCGCATCCATGTAGTCGAAGAACTGGGCGCGATGGCCGCCGAGCAGGTACTGAACATTGTGCTTGGAGGTGACGAGCAGGAGGTCAATGCCTTCCTCCTCCATCAGCCGGTCGAGCCGGGTATGGTCGAACGGCAGCGTTGCCGCCCGGTCAGATCGCGTCACAGGTGTGAGCATGGGCTGTCCATTCGTGGCCGCAGAAGTGACAAGGCTAGTCCCGCCCGCCCTGCCTGTGCAACGGCTGTCCGCACAGAAACGCCTTAATGACTGATCCCGACTAATCCAGGAAAGTCAGGGGTTTTGCGACGTGTTCAAGCGGTTTCCGCTCGGCAGCGACGCCCCAACGCCAGGCAGAAAGACCTGCGCCCACCATCAACAAAGCGCCAAGAAGGTAGCCGCCGAAAACGCTGATGCGCGAGCCGGTATCGATCAGGACACCAAACAGGGCTGGCCCAACGATACCGCCGACGCTTGTCCCGACCGCATAAAAGAATGCGATCGCCAACGCGCGGATCTCGATCGGGAATGTTTCACTCACGGTCAGATAAGCCGAGCTCGCCGCCGCAGAAGCGAAAAAGAAGATTGCCATCCAGCACAAAGTCTGCGTTTGTGCACCGATCAGGTCACGCGCGAACAGGAAGCCGGACGCCGCTAACAGCACGCCCGATACAATATAAGTGAAGGCGATCATGGGCCGGCGGCCGCGCGTATCGAACAGCCGGCCCAAAAACACCGGCCCGAGAAAATTGCCGGCGGCAAACGGCAGCAGATACCAGCCGACGCTCTTCGCGGAAACGCCATAGAAGTCGGTCAGCACGAGCGCATAGGTGAAGAAGATCGCGTTATAAAAGAATGCCTGCGCCGCCATCAGGCTCAGGCCGACGGCCGTTCGCCGTCGATGCGTGGCAAACAGCGCACGCGCGACTTCGCCAAGCGGCGTCGCACGCCGCGTTCGCAGCCGGACCCGCGGAAGATCAAGGGTCGGCGGAAGATTGAATGGCGCCTCGATGTCCTCGACGATCCGTTCAGCCTCTGCCGCGCGGGCATGCGTCATCAGCCAGCGCGGACTTTCCGGAATCCAAAGCCGCATCACAAAGATCACCAGCGCAAGCGAGGCGCCGATCAGGAAAGCGAGGCGCCATCCGACGTCCGGGCCGAACCAATCCGGATCGAGCAGCACAATCGAGCCGAGTGCGCCGAGCGCGGCGCCGACCCAGAAGCTGCCGTTGATGACGAGATCGGTCCAGCCCCGCACCCGCGCGGGGACCAGCTCCTGGATGGTGGAGTTGATCGCGGTATATTCGCCGCCGATGCCGGCACCGGTCAGGAAGCGGAACAGGGCGAAGCTGGAAACATCCCATGAGCCGGCCGTCGCCGCCGTCGCGACCAGGTAGACGCTGAGCGTGACGAAAAACAGCTTCTTGCGGCCAAGCCGGTCGGTCAGCCAGCCAAAGAAGACCGCCCCCAGCACCGCCCCGCCGAGATAGGCGCTGGCGGCAAAGCCGATATCGGTATTGGAAAGCTGCAGCGCCGGCGAAGCCTTGATCGCGCCCGACAGCGCGCCGGCGAGCGTCACTTCGAGGCCGTCGAGTATCCAGGTTACGCCGAGCGCGGCGACCACCCGGTTGTGGAAGCGGCCCCATGGCAACCGGTCGAGCCGGGCAGGAATGCTGGTTTCGACGATTGCTGCGGTGTCCGCCATGTCCCGGCCCAACGCGCCAAATCGCCCGATCGTTTCGGGCCTATTGCCGTCGCTGTCGCTCGAAAGCCACAAGCGGCCAAATTTGGCGGCGGACCTTATCCACAGATTCTCGACTCAGATATTGCTCGCCTGCGGCCATTAACGGGGAGGCAGAGATGCGTGCTGAGGCCATTGATTATCGATTCGTCGAGCCGGATCAGCGTAGAATTGCACGCGAACAGCGGCAGGACAGCCTGATGACGCCGGCGCGGCGGGCAGGACTCGAGGCTCTGGAGCGCGAATTCAACGAGTTTTTGAAGGCGCGGTCGCGTTAGGACGCCGCAAAAGGCGCCGGGCCGGGCTTGGAGTGAACCCGGCGATTTCCTGCGGATTCCCGATCGCCTCACAGGTCATGCACAGCACAATATCGCCGTTGCTGACGGCGATACGCTCCAGTTCGCACCGGCAATAGAGGCAAAGCAAAGCGCGCATCGATGAATCCCGTGGGGTTGACGGGGCGGGCGTTATCCCGCAGCGATTCGCGTGGCGAAATCATGTCCCTCGGTCATGAATCGGTGCCCATGGAATCCGACGCGCTGCGCCGCCTGCATTACGCCGCCGCCATCGCCTGCGGCGTGTTCGCCGCGCTCACGGTGCACATCCTGCTGACGGTGTTCGGGCTCGGCATGGACGCCGTGCTGCGCGACCTCATCCCCGACAGCCGGGCGGAGTTCATCTCCGCGCTCGCTTGGTGGGCCACGGCGGCCGCCGGCTTCATCGGTGGCTGGGCGGCCGGCGCCTACCTGATCGCCGCCGCGCGCGAGCGCGACGTCGTCTACCGGCTGGCGCGGCGCGTTCTGATCGCCGTCGTCGTGGTGGTGGCAACGGCGGCCGGCCTGTTGAGCAAGACCGGCTCGGCCGGCGGCACGATCGACGTGATCGCCAGCCTGACGGCGCTCGGACTGGGGCTGGTCTGCGCGTTCTGCGGCGCCCGGCTCGCCTATCTCAACGCCGAGCAGGTTTAAATCACCGTTTCTTTGGATTGAACTCTGGTACCCGCCAAACATTTTTCTGGCGCATGATCTTTTCCGAAAACCGGTCCCCACTTTTCGGGATCATGCGCTGGCCCGCTTCGGCGCGACGCGCGCCTTGCGCTCGAAGAACAGCGCCTGGCTGATCACGGCCGACACCGTGGCCGGCTGGAACGGCTTGGCGATCAGGAAGGCCGGCTCCGGCCGCTCGCCGGTGAGGAAGCGCTCGGGATAGGCGGTGATGAAGATCACCGGCACTTCGAACGATTTCAGGAGATCGTTGACGGCATCGAGGCCGGACGAGCCGTCGGCCAGCTGGATGTCGGCGAGGATCAGGCCCGGCTTGCCGTTCTTGGCCAGCGCCACCGCCTCGCCGCGGGTGCGCGCGACGCCGAACACGCTGTGGCCGAGGCTTTCGACCAGCCCTTCGAGATCCTTCGCGATCAGCGATTCATCCTCGATGATCAGCACGTCGGTCGCGATCTCGGCGGTCAGCTCGCGGCCCGATTCGGCGACATGCTCGCGCAGCGCCGCGACATCGATGTCGAGGATCTGCGCGGCGTCCGCTTCCGAAAAGCCCTCCAGCGCCATCAGCAGGAAGGCCTGGCGCGGCAGCGGGGTGATCCGGCTCAGATGCTGGTCGGCGGGCAGCGAAACCGCCTTCGGCCCGCTGGTCGTGTTGAGGGAGACGGAATTCCAGATTTTGCTGAACAGCCGGTAGAGCGCCACTTTCGAGCTGGCGCCGGTCTTGGCGAGGTCGGGATCCTCGATCATGGCCTGGATGGTGGCGGCCACATAGGCGTCCCCGGACGACTGACTTCCGGTCAGCGCCCGCGCATAGCGACGCAACAGCGGCAAGAACGCCGCAACCTGCTGGGATACCGACATTGGCAAGAACCCTCCCCTTTCGCTGGACATTAACGCACTCCAATGCCTATACCGAAAAAAAGTTCCGTCGATTTTTGGAACGTAATTCGTCAATTTGGGTTGATTTTGGAACGGCTTGGCCCGGAGAATGGGCCGTTGGGCCGAATCGGCACGTGTTGAGCCGGTTTGGGGATGGCATTTTGATGGCAACCGACGGCAACAAGAACCGGCCCGGTCAACAGCGACACATCGTTTCGGACGGTAAAATTGTGAGTTTAGACGGCAAGGTCGTGAGCTTGGGACGCGATGTTCAGGTCAAGATCGGACAGCATTTGCGAACGATGTATGACGAGGTGGTCAAGCAGGGCGTTCCCGACCACCTGAACGACCTTTTGCAAAAGCTCGATCGTCCCGCGGAAAAATCAGACGACAAGACCGGACGCTGAACACATCGGCGACGGACTCTACTTGCTGTCCGTCTCCTGGATGCTGGCGGGCAGCTCGAGCACGAACTCCGTGCCGGGCGCGAGATCGTTGATCGTGAGCTTGCCGCCCAGTTGGCGCGCGGTCGCCGTGATCATGATCATGCCGAGCGAGTCGGATTTCTCGATCGTGAAATCCTTCGGCAGGCCGCGGCCGCGATCGGCGAAGCGATAGACGAAGCCTTCGCCCGACCGCTTGAGGCTGACGCTCACCGGGCCGGTCTCGCCTTCGGCATAGGCGTGCTTGATCGCGTTCATGATGAGCTCGTGCGTCAGCATCGCCAGCGAGATGGCGTTGGTGCCCGAGAGCAGCAGCGGCTCGACGTCGACGCTGATGTCGAGCTTGACCGGCCCTTCATAGGCGTTGGCGCTCTCGCGGCCGATGAACTTCAGCAGCTCGCCGACTTCGATGTTGTCGACCGCATCGTTGTTGTAGAGGTGACGATAGACGGTGCCGAGCGCGACCACGCGATTGCGCGCGCTGGCGAGCTGGCTGCGCGCGATCTCGGTGGTTTCGCTCTTGCGCCGCTGGATGTCGAACATGCTCGACAGCAGGTTGAGGCTGTTCATCACCCGGTGCTGCAGCTCGCGCAGGAACAGCGCCTTCTGGGCCAGAAGATCGTCGACACGGGCCGACATGCGCGTCAGCGAAACGCTGAGCCGGCCGAACTCCGACGTCGGATTCATCTTCGGGAATTGCGCCGAGACGTCGCCGGCCTCGCGGCGGCGCGCCACGTCGACCATCGCCCGCACCGGACGGGTGATCAGGACGTGCGTCGCAATCCAGGCGCCGGCGATCGCCAGCAGAATGGCGACCAGGGCGAAGGCAAGGCTGCGCGCGGCGAACCGCCAGGATTCCGCCATCGCAGCGTTGCGATCGACGGCCACCATCACGCCAAGGCTTCCCGCGCCGACTTTGACCGGCGCCACGCTGACGATGTAGGGGCGGTTCGGCAGCGCGTCGATCTCGAGCGATTCCGGCCCCGCCCAGCCCGCCTTTTGAAACGCCGCGCTGGCGAGCGTGGCGGCATCTTCGGAGGAATCGGAAGGCAGGGTCAGCACGACCGAGCCGGTCCGGTCGACGACGATGATGCGGTCGCGCGGATGCCAGGGCAGCGCCGTGAGATCGGCCGCCATGCGCTCCGGGTTGAGGATCAGGGCGATGACGCCGGACATCGTGCCGTCGGGTGACTTGTACGGCATCGACAGATGGATCGAGCTTTCTCCGGTGACCCGGCCCTTGGTGAAGGTGCCGATGGTGAAGCGCCCGGTCGAGAGCGGATCGCTGAAATAGGCGCGGTCCTTGACGTCGAGGGTCGGCGGAATCGGAATGGTCGAGCAGTGGAATTTTCCATCGGCGTCGATGATCGCTGCTTCGCGGTAGATCGGCAGGCTCTCGACGATCGACTTGAAATAAGCCGTGCACGCGGAGTCATCGGCCGGCGCGGCCGGAATTTTCGCCATCACCGTCCTGATGTCGCGGGTGGCGTTGCTGATCTGTGTCACCTCGGTCGCGAGCAGACGCGCATCGGCGATCGCCGCCGCATGCAGCTCCTCCTCGTGATGGACCTGCCAACGCGCGGTGCTGATCATGACCAGCAGCAACGGCGGCGTCATTCCGATGCCCATCAGGATCGCCAGTCGTCGGCGCAGGCTCATGTCACCTTCCGGCGTTGAGGCATGTCGCTATCAAGTCCTTGATGGTATTGTAACTAATTCCCCGCCCGGCGGCCGGCCGAACCCCCTGGTCGTCCGGCCGGACTGTTAAACATCGGATGGGGGTTCGGGTTCACCCGGGCGCGATCCGCCCAGGGCGACGAAGACGATGAGCCCCCCGATCAGCGACACTTGCAACATGGCCTGCGCCAGGCTGGCGCCGCGCTCGCCGCCCGTCAGCTCCCAGAAGTCGTTGCTGTAATAAAGGCCGATGCCGACGATGAGAATGAGGATGATCGCCATCACGCGGGTGCCGACATTGAAGGCGATCAGCAGGCCGGCCGCAAGCTCGATCGCTCCCGACAGTAACGCGAGCAGCTGGGGCATCGAAAGGCCGACGATATTTTCGGCCTGCGCGCTCAAAGCGCCGAGCGCGGCAGGGATGGCGAACTTCTGGCTGAAATACTCGGCGCTGCCCGCGACATTCATCAGCCTCTGCAAGCCGGCAAAGACGAAATACGAAATGAAAACAATACGCCCAATCACGAAAACGACCGGCATAAGGCTCCTTTCTCTGCGGCGGGAGGAATTTGACCTTTTTGTGCCTTCGGAAGTTTATAGGCACCGGCATTCGGGCAAAAGGGCGGCCAATTTCTTGAAGATTGCCAGGTATTCGCCAATTTGAGACATATACGGCACGTTATGGACTAAAGCGCCGCGTAATCAATCGGCTTGGTGCGGTCGAGCGTTCTTTGCACCGCCGGCATGGGATATTTCAGGCCGCTTGCACAATTAAACAGCACCGCTCGTTCGGTCCGGCTGATTCGGCCGTCGGCAAGGCTCTGCTTGTAGGCGGCATAGGTCGCTCCGCCTTCCGGACACATCAGGAAACCTTCCTGGCGCGCGACCTCATCGACCGCGGCCGTGATCGCTTCATCGCTGACGGCGACGGCGAAGCCGTTGCTCTCGCGCACCGCGCGCAGGATCAGGAAATCGCCGATCGCCTGCGGCACGCGAATGCCGCTCGCAACGGTGTGGGCATTCTCCCAGCGCGGCGCGTGGTCGACGCCGGCCTCGTAGGCGCGCACGATCGGCGCGCAGCCGGCCGCCTGCACGGCGACCATGCGCGGCCGTTTCGCGCCGATGAAGCCGATCGCCTCGAGCTCGGCGAAGGCCTTCCACATACCGATCAATCCGGTGCCGCCGCCGGGGGGAGAGAAGATGACGTCCGGCACCTGCCAGCCGAGCTGCTCCGCGAGCTCGAGGCCCATCGTCTTCTTGCCCTCGATGCGGTACGGCTCCTTCAATGTCGATGCATCGAACCAGCCGACCTTTGATCTGCCCTCGCCGACGATCTTGCCGCAGTCGTCGATCAGCCCGTTGACGCGATAAACCGTTGCGCCTTGCAGCGCTATCTCGCTGACGTTCACTTCGGGCGTGTCGTCCGGACAAAAGATGGTGCTCTTGATGCCCGCGCGTGTCGCATAAGCGGCGAGCGCCGCGCCGGCATTGCCGTTGGTCGGCATCGCCATGTGCTTGATGCCGAACGCCCTGGCCATCGACACCGCCATCACCAGCCCGCGCGCCTTGAACGAGCCGGTCGGCAGCCGCCCCTCGTCCTTGACCAGCAGCTCACCGCCGCCAAGCGCGGCGGCAAGGCGGGGCAGGCGGACAAGCGGGGTCATCGCTTCACCGAGGCTGACGATGTCGGCCAGGCGGCGCACCGGCAGCAGCTCGCGGTAGCGCCAGAGCTCGGCCGGGCGGGCGGCGAGCGTCTCCCTGCCCAAGGCCCCGCGGATGCCGGCCAGGTCATAGCGGACCAGCAACGGCTTGCCGGTCCTGGAGAGATTGTGCACCCGGTCAGCGGGATACCGCTCACCGGTTTCCGAACATTCGAGATGCGTGACGAAGGTCGGCCGTTCGGTGGTGAGGTTGTCGTCGTCAGGCAAGTCTGGATGATCCACTGCGCCGCTGCCGGCCGCATCTTGGCCTCGCCGCGCCGGAACGGCAAATGCCCGCCTGCCGCCGTTTCCGGCCTTGTCTCGGGCCCGCCGTTCAGCGCATTGTGACGCCGAAAGAAACGTTCCCCGCCGGAGATCCGAAATGGCCAAAAAACCGAAACACAAAGCCCCGTCGAAACCGCGCCGCCTGCGCTCGCAACTGTGGTTCGACAACCCCGCCAATCCCGGCATGACCGCGCTCTATCTCGAGCGCTACCTCAATTTCGGCCTGACCAGCAGGGAGCTGCGGTCGGGACGGCCGATCATCGGCATCGCCCAGACCGGCTCGGACCTGTCGCCCTGCAACCGCCACCACCTCGACCTCGCCCACCGCGTCCGCGAGGGCATCCGCGAGGCCGGCGGCATCGCGTTTGAATTCCCCTGCCATCCGATCCAGGAGACCGGCAAGCGGCCGACCGCCGCGCTCGACCGCAATCTCGCCTACCTCAGCCTGGTCGAGGTGCTCTACGGCTACCCGCTCGACGGCGTGGTGCTGATGACCGGCTGCGACAAGACCACGCCGGCCTGCCTGATGGCGGCGGCGACCGTGAACATCCCGGCGATCGTGCTGTCCGGCGGGCCGATGCTGAACGGCTGGTGGAAGGGCGAACGCTCCGGCTCCGGCATGGCGGTGTGGAACGCGCGGCAGGAGCTCGCCGCCGGCCGCATCGACACAAATGAGTTCGTCGAGATCGTCGCCTCGTCGGCGCCGTCGATCGGCCATTGCAACACCATGGGCACCGCCTCGACCATGAATGCGCTGGCCGAGGCGCTCGGCATGTCTCTGCCCGGCTGCGCCGCGATCCCGGCGCCCTACAAGGAGCGCGGGCAGATCGCCTACGAGACCGGCGTGCGCGCGGTCGAGATCGTCCACGAGAATCTGCGGCCCTCCGACATCCTCACCCGCAAGGCGTTCGAGAACACCATCGTCGCCAATTCGGCGATCGGCGGCTCGACCAACGCGCCGATCCACATCAACGCGATCGCGCGCCACATCGGCGTGAAGCTGACGATCGATGATTGGGAGAAAGTCGGCTACGACGTGCCGCTGCTGGTCAACATGCAGCCAGCGGGCAAATATCTCGGCGAGGAATACTTCCGCGCCGGCGGGCTGCCGGCGGTGATGAACGAACTGCTCAAGGCCGGGCGCCTGCACGCCGATGCGCTGACCATCAACGGCCGGACGATGGGCGAGAACGTGCGGCGCGCCGAGATCGGCGACACCGACGTCATCAAGCCCTACGACGCGCCGATGAAAGCTGAAGCCGGCTTCAAGGTGCTGCGCGGCAACCTGTTCGATTCGGCGATCATGAAGACCAGCGTGATCTCCGAGGAATTCCGCGACCGCTATCTGTAGAACCCGGACGATCCCGAGGCCTTCGATGGCCGCGCCGTGGTGTTCGACGGCCCGGAGGACTACCACCACCGCATCGACGACCCCAAGCTCAAGATCGACGAATACACGCTGCTGTTCATCCGCGGCACCGGGCCGATCGGCTATCCGGGCGGCGCCGAGGTGGTGAACATGCAGCCGCCGGCGGCGCTGATCAAAAAGGGCATCACCTCGCTGCCCTGCATCGGCGACGGCCGGCAGTCCGGCACCTCGGGCTCGCCGTCGATCCTCAACGCCTCGCCCGAGGCGGCGGCCGGCGGCGGCCTCGCGCTGCTCAAGACCGGCGACCGCGTCCGCATCGACCTCAACAAGGGCACCGCCAACATCCTGATCTCAAAGGCGGAATACGACCGGCGCCGGGCGGCGCTGCAGCGGCACGGCGGCTACCATTATCCGGCCAGCCAGACGCCGTGGCAGGAGATCCAGCGCGGCATGGTCGACCAGTTGGCTGACGGCATGGTGCTCAAGCCGGCGGTCAAGTACCAGCGTGTCGCGCAGCGCGCCGGCGTGCCGCGCGACAACCATTGAGGGATGATGTGAAATCGAGTCGAAATTTTTTCCCTGTCATCCTGAGGTGCGAGGCGCCATAAGCGTCTTTACGCTCGCTTTCGATATATCGTCGCGCAGAGCCTCGAAGGATGACAGCCCGGCCCGTTCATCCTCCGAG
>CAZNTY010000536.1:0-4477 GCA_964576085.1 uncultured Undibacter sp.
GCCGTCGATTTCCACGAAGCGGTCACCCGGTCCCGATACGCGGCCGAGATGGGAGCCTATAAATCTCGGCACCGCACCGGCAGCCGTCAGTCGGTCCGCCAAATCAAGAAGGCTTTCGATGTCGGCGCCGTCCGCTACCAAAATCGCCACCTTGCGGCCGACGATGCCCCCGTCGCCGGGCCTTGCGAAGAGAGAAAGAGACTTAGACACCGTTACTTCCGGCTTGACTTTTGTCGTCAGGGCCTTCGGCATCGGCTCCGGCAACTCGGAAAGACCGAGACCCTCGGCCACTGCTTGCGCCAACTCGGGCGCGACATTCATCAACCCCGACACCATACGCGACCGTATCGCGGGCGTTTGCACGCGCGAGAGCTCGAAACGAAAGGCGTTCACGATATGCCTCTTTTCAACTTCGGTCTGGCTCTTCCAGAAAAGGGTGGCTTGGGTATAGTGATCGGCGAAACGAACGCCCTTGCCACGCACTTTGTCCGCGGGTGGTTCCGCGGGGCCCGAATACGAACGGAAACCGGAGCCACCCGCCTGAAACGGGCAACCGCCGGCTAGCGAATTGGGCTCGTACGCGACGCGGCCTCGATGAATCGCCTGACGGTGGATGCCGTCCCGCTGATTGTTATGCGCCTGCGCGACCGGCGTGTTGATCGGGATTTCGTGAAAGTTCGGGCCGCCAAGGCGCGAGATCTGGGTGTCCACATATGAGTGAATGCGGCCGGCAAGCAAAGGGTCGTTAGTGAAATCCAGTCCGGGCACGATGTGAGCGGTGCAGAAAGCCACCTGCTCTGTTTCTGCGAAAAAATTATCGGGGTTGCGGTTTAGGACCATTTTGCCCACGGGGATCAGCGGCACTAGCTCCTCCGGCACGATTTTCGTGGCGTCCAGTACGTCAAAGCTGAATTTCTCGGCATCCTCTTCGGTAAAAATCTGCAGGCCGAGCTCCCATTCAGGATAGGCGCCCGCCTCGATCGCTTCCCATAAGTCGCGGCGGTGATAATCCGGATCAGCGCCTGAAATCTTGACCGCTTCGTCCCACACGAGCGAATGCGTTCCCGCTTTCGGAGACCAGTGAAACTTCACGAAGCGGGAGTCGCCGTCGCCATTTACCAGGCGGAAGGTGTGTACCCCGAATCCCTGCATCATCCGGTAGCTGCGCGGGATCGCGCGGTCCGACATCGCCCACATCAGCATGGCGGTCGATTCGGGCATGAGCGAGACGAAATCCCAGAACGTATCGTGGGCCGTCGCCGCCTGCGGCATCGCGAAATGGGGCTCCGGCTTCGCAGCATGAATAAGGTCAGGAAACTTCATCGCGTCCTGAATAAAGAAGACGGGAATATTGTTTCCGACCAGATCCCAGTTTCCCTCGTCGGTATAGAACTTCACGGCAAAGCCGCGCACGTCGCGCGCTGTGTCGGCCGAACCGCGCTCGCCGACAACCGTGGAGAAGCGGACGAAGACCGGCGTGCGCTTGCCGGCTTCCGAGAAGATCGACGCGCACGTATATTCGGCGAGGGACTTGTAGCACTCGAAATATCCATGCGCCGCCGAACCCCTCGCATGCACGATCCTCTCCGGGATCCGCTCGTGATCGAAATGCGTGATCTTCTCGCGGAGGATAAAGTCTTCCAGGAGGGTCGGGCCGCGAAGTCCAGCTTTCAGCGAGTTCTGATTGTCCGCAACCGGGACACCCTGGTTGGTGGTGAGGGTTCGACCAGTCGAGTCTACGCGCACGCGGTCTAGGGGTGCGATGGTCTTGTTGTTTCCAATCGGCGGCGCGCCGCTGCCTACCTTTTCAGAAGCGTTCGCCTCGGAGACGGTACTCGCGCCCACGAGAGGATCGCCAGGCTTTTCGGTCCGGCCCTCTTCCGCTTCGCCTCCGTATTCGGACGGCTTATTTTCGTTGTGCGCGAATCGCGCAGCTAGTTCCTGGGTTGCGGCGACTTTGTCCGTAAGCGGGCTACCCCCGGCGACGGACGGCACGGCTGGGCCGCTGACCGTGGATCGGGCTGGCGCATCCTTCGACGGGGAGCTTTTCTTGGGGGGAACAGAACGTGGCATGGGTTTCTCCGGGGAGGATGCGGAGAAACCCGCAAACCTCGCTCCACTAGGAAGCGCTCATCGTCGAGGCGGTTGCTTTCGCGGACGCGCTTTGGCGTACTTTTGTCGCCCCCGACTTAGCAGTGAATGGGTTGTCGCAACCATCACAGACGCGAAGATCAATCGGAGTGAATTTCCCACTGAATATTCAAAACTTCGTGAAGCGCCCCTGAGAAACTAATCTTCGATTGCCGGTGAAACAATTCCTATCGAACTTGCTGAAAATGGGCGTAGGGATGTCTCCTTTGACGCATAGCCAGCTATTCGCACATGTCATTTCGGAACTTCCTCATCTCCCGGCGCGTACCACGGAACTTCTTTCAGGGTAAACAGTTCGGGATACCGGCCTGTGAGGTGTGACATGACGATCTTCGCGATACGAACGCTATGCTCGACTTCTTTTTCCAGATCTACATTTGCCAACCCGTCGCTGTGAGTAGGGTTCCATCGCGCCGTTCTGATAGCCAAAACGAGACTGGAAGCGATGAGCAAGGCAGGACCAAGTTTTTGCTTATCGACTTCCTGCCGAAATCCTCCTATCCGCATCCCGCCGTTAATGGAAGTCATGTGAATAGACCTCCAATGTCTGATCGAACATCGACCGGAGTCGGACGGCCTTCACATGGATCACGCCATCCTGATTTTGCAAGGGACCCTCCACGAGAATGAACTTGCTCCGTGTGACGACGAGGCGCTCGCGCTCATACAGATCAGGCGTCACGATGATATTGGCGATTCCCGTTTCGTCTTCCATCGAGATAAAAATAAATCCCTTGGCAGTGCCCGGACGTTGCCGAGCGATAACGAGGCCGGCAGCTCTTACGTATTCACCGTCCCTTCTGTGACGCAATTCCTCTGACGAGAGAACCTCATGTCTTGAAAGCGCCGCTCTTCGGTATTCCATAGGGTGTTTTCCAATGGTCAGCCCGGTTCCTGAAAAGTCAGCAATCAAGCGTTCGCCTGTGGTCATCTTTCGCAACGGAAATACATTGGATTCCTCGCTCAGAAACTCGTGATTCTGCCGAAGAAGCGGACCTTCCAGCTTTCCGGCGCGTCCAGCCTGCCAGAGGGCATCCCGGCGGTGCTCGATGTCTCCAAGGTTATTCATGGCTCCGATCCGGGCCAGCAGCGTCAATTCTTTTCGGGTGAGCATGGGCACACGCAATGCGAGGTCCTCTGCTGATTGAAACAGGCCTGACTTCAGGCGAGTTTCGGTAATGGCTTCAGCCGTTTGCCGCCGCAATCCCTTGGCATATCCAAGCCCCAGCCGCAACGAACGCGACCCATCATCTTCATGCTCGATGGCGCAGGCCCAATCGGACATCTGCACATCGATGGCCTTCACGCGGAGTCCGTGCCGCTGCGCGTCTTTGACGAGCACAGCCGCCATGTAAAAGCCCATAGGCTGATTGTTCAAGATGGCGCAGGTAAAGGCGGCCAGGTATTTGACCTTAAAGTAAGCCGAGGCATAGGCGATTAGGGCAAAGCTTGCTGCGTGGGACTCAGGGAAGCCGTAGAGCGCGAATGAGCTTATGTTCTCGATGATGGTGGCCTGAGTCTTGGCGTCCAATCCATTCGCGGTCATGCCGGCACGAAGTTTGCCCTCGAGATTCTTCATCCTCTCCCAGGAACGCCGCATCCCCACAGCTCTTCTCAGCTCGTCTGCTTCAGCGCCGGTGAAATTGGCGACGACCATCGCCATGCGCAAGAGCTGCTCCTGAAACAATGGCACTCCGAGCGTGCGCTTCAACACATCCTCCAATAGCGGATGCGGATACGTTACCTCCTCTTTCTTTTGCCTCCG
This sequence comes from uncultured Undibacter sp., assembly GCA_964576085.1. Taxonomy (GTDB): domain Bacteria; phylum Pseudomonadota; class Alphaproteobacteria; order Rhizobiales; family Xanthobacteraceae; genus Pseudolabrys. Next base: position 3,917 of record CAZNTY010000536.1, read on the forward strand.
GCGCATATAAGGATGCATCATCTTGCCGACTATGGGACCAGGCCTGATGATTGCGACCTGCACAACGAGATCGTAAAACTTGGTCGGGTAGTTGCGCGGCAGAGACGCCATCTGGGCGCGGCTTTCTACCTGAAACATGCCTATGGTGTCAGCACGTTGCAACGTCCTATATATCTCGTCATCTTCCGGCAGTTGAGCGAGGTCTACCTTATCACCGTAGTGCTCGGGAATCAGCTCAAGGCAATCCTTGATAACGGCCATCATACCGAGGCCTAACAAATCGACCTTGATAATGCCGAGATCGGCGCAATCTTCTTTATCCCATTGCACCACCGTGCGACCCAGCATGGAAGCTCGCTCCAATGGAACGACCCGATCCAGCTGTCCCTGGCAGATGACCATGCCTCCTGAGTGCTGGCCGAGATGGCGCGGCAAATCCTGAATGCGCATGCAAAGCTCCAGATACTTTGCGATGCGTGGGTGATTTAAATCAAAACCCGCATTCTCGAAAGAATGCGCCATTGTGTCGTTAGCTCCCCGCCACTCGAAATGGCTCACGAG
>CAZNTY010000537.1:0-2783 GCA_964576085.1 uncultured Undibacter sp.
CGGTGGCAGGAATACCGCCGTAAGCATCATGACCCGTGTCGGCATCGCCGCGCCGTTTCTGCTGCTCGGCGGCCGCAGCCTGCAGACCGCGATCGCCGAAGGCGACACCCGCACCCTCTCATTTCATCACCTCCACACCAACGAAGACATCACGATCACCTTCAAGCGCAACGGCCGTTACGACGCCGACGCGCTGAAGAAGCTCGACTGGTTCATGCGCGACTGGCGCAAGGAAGAGCAGGTCGACATGGATCCGCATCTGTTCGACCTCTTGTGGGAGGCCTATCGCGAGGTTGGCGGCAAGGAGCCGATCCAGATCGTCTGTGGCTACCGTTCGCCTGGCACCAACGCGATGCTGCGCGCGCGATCCAGCGGAGTCGCCCAGTACAGCCTGCACACCAAAGGTGACGCGATCGACTTCTACATTCCCGGCGTGCCACTGGAAAAAATCCGCAATGTCGGTCTGCGGCTGCAGCGCGGCGGCGTCGGCTTCTATCCGACCTCGGGCTCGCCGTTCGTGCACATGGACACCGGCTCAATCCGCCATTGGCCGCGCCTGACACACGATCAACTCGTGAAGGTGTTTCCGGATGGCCGCACCGTGCACATCCCGTCCGACGGCCGTCCGCTGCCCGGTTATGCGCTGGCGCTCGCCGACGTCGAGCGACGCGGCAGTGTGCCCTCCGCCCTATCGCTCGCCTCGGCCCGTGACGCTGGCCTGATCGATGAGAGCGGTGAGGAGCACGCCGCAAGCGCCGCGCGACATCGCCAGCTGGCGACCGCGATCATGGCGGCAAAACCCGACAGCAAGGTGCCGGCGGCCGCGCCTGCTCCGGTCGTGGTGGCGAGCCTGACGCCGGCACCCGTCACGACGGTTGTAATCGTCCCAACGCCGAAGCGGAGGCCGGCGACGCAGATCGCGCTGGCGTCTCTGGTGCCGACGCCGAAAGCGCGGCCCGCGCTGCCGATCGAAGTCGCCACCGTCGATCCGGTCGTAACCGCGAGCGCCGGGCAAATGCTGGCCTACGCGGCCGAGCCGGCACTGACGCGACCGGCCCGCCCAAAGTCGATGGATGACAGGTCCGCCCCGGCCGCCGGATCGCCGGCGATGGCAAGGACGGCGCGGCTCACCAGCGCGCCTTCAGCGCCCGGCTTCGACAATCCCTGGCTGCGCGCCACGATATTGGCGCCGAGCGTCAGCCATTATCTGACCGCGATGCGCGTCGGCCATGCCGACACGCGGCAGCTCGGTGACTTCATGCGCAAGCCGCAAGGCGCGGTCGTGGCGATGTCGTTCTCGGCCGACCCGAACGAGGACCTGCGCACCGATACGTTCAGCGGGCCCGCCGTGGTGTTCCTGGCGACTGTGAATGCGCCCGTCCGCACGGCGGCGCTCGCCCGCTAGCACTTGTCCCTGACGCGGTGCAGCGCGTCCGCGGTGCACCGCAGATCCGGGACCGTTCCAGATCGGACGTCTCGTTTTCGATGGTCCCGGGTCCGCAGCGCATCGTTTCATGCTGCGCAGCGCCCGGGACAAGCCTTAATTCAACATCCCAAGCGCGTGCATGTAGGTTTCCAGCACGGCTTCCTGTTCGCGGCGCTCATCTGCGTCGAGCTTGCGCAACCGCACGATGGTGCGCAGCGCCTTGATGTCGAAGCCGTTGCCCTTGGCCTCGGCATAGATTTCCTTGATGTCGTCCGCTGTCGCCTTCTTTTCTTCCTCGAGCTTCTCGATGCGCTCGATCACGGACTTGAGCTGGTCCTTGGCGAAACGGGTGGCCGGCTGTTCCTTTTCGGCGGCGGCGGTAGCGGGCATCGTCAACATCTCCTTCATAACGAACGGGCGGCTGGTCCGCCTTGTCATGCAGGAAATTCTTGCGTGGAGCGGGAGCCGTCAATCGGAAGCCCCCGACATCCACATTGCTCCACAGCGAAGAAATTCAGTGTTTGCCGCTTGCCTTTTCAAAAGCCGCCTTCTGTTCCGGCGACGCGGGCTTCTGGTGCTTGGCCTTCCATTGCTCGAACGGCTCGCCGTAGACAATCTCGCGGCTCTCATCCTTGGACATCGGGATGCCCCTGGCGTCGGCCGCCTCCTTCATCCAGTTCGACAGGCAGTTGCGGCAGAAGCCGGCAAGATTCATCAGGTCGATGTTCTGCACGTCGGTCCGCTGGCGCAAATGCTCGACCAGGCGCCGGTAAACTGCGGCTTCGAGCTCGGTGCGGGTCTTGTCGTCCATGCTGATGATCCCTGACAACTCTATGCAACATAAGAGCATGCAGCACCGCTTGCCAGAGCACTGCCGTCGATGGCTAATGAGTGCCCATGCGCCCTGCCCCCCGTCAATTCCTGCGGGAGCTGTTCGACTCCGCCGTCAAGGCTGCCCACCCGGCGGCGACGCTGCCGGCCTTGTTGCCGCCGCCGCCAGCCGGGCGGCTGATCGTGCTCGCGGCCGGCAAGGCGGCTGGCTCGATGAGCGAGGTGGTGGAAGCGCACTATCTCGGCCGCCCGGGATTCCCCGCGGAGCGGCTGATCGGACTTGCCGTCGCGCGCCACGGCTACGGGCGCCCGCTGCGGGCCATCGAGATGATCGAGGCGGGGCATCCGGTGCCGGACCAGGCCGGATTGAAGGCTGCGGAGCGTGCGCTGGCGCTCGCCGACGGCGCGGTCGCCGGCGACCTGGTGCTGGTGCTGATGTCGGGCGGCGCATCGGCCAACTGGATCGCGCCGGCCGAAGGAGCACTGACGCCGCAGCGGGGCGCAGCGGCCTATGGAAGCCGGGGCT
>CAZNTY010000538.1:0-1766 GCA_964576085.1 uncultured Undibacter sp.
GGGCGAATTCCTGCCCTACGTGGTGGCGCAGGTTCTGGGGGCGGTGGCCGCTTCCAGTGTCCTGTATGTCATCGCCAGCGGGCATCCGGCCTTCACTGTGACCGCCGGCTTCGCTTCCAACGGCTACGCCGACCACTCGCCCGGGGGATATTCCCTGCTGGCCTGCCTGGTCGCCGAGGTCGTGTTGACCATGTTCTTCCTGCTGGTGATTATGGGGTCGACCGACGGCCGCGCCCCCAAAGGGTTCGCCCCCATCGCCATCGGGCTGGCGCTGACCTTGATCCACCTGATTTCCATCCCGGTGACCAACACCTCGGTGAACCCGGCGCGCAGCACCGGGCCCGCGCTGTTCGCCGGCGGTTGGGCGCTCGAGCAGCTCTGGCTGTTCTGGCTGGCGCCGCTGATCGGCGCGACCTTTGCCGGCGTGGTCTATCGCGTCATCGGCGGCGAGGAGCCGGCGCCCGTCGAAGTCGCGGGCGACGGGCAGAAGGCCCGATCGGCCAGGTCGAACTAGATCGGGATGATTTTAAGTTCGAGCGTATCCTGCTTTTGCGAAGTAGTTGGCACACTCGCTAGGTTGGACGGTAGGCAGTAGGGTGGCGAGAGCGCTGTAGATGGCGTCGTGGGTGCGCCGAGCCGCCTTGCGCAGGCCGTGCTTGAGCTTCGAGAAGAGCATCTCAATCGGGTTTAGATCGGGCGAGTACTTGGGGAGGAAGAAGAGCTTTGCTCCCGCCGCCCTGATGGCGCGCCGGACGGCGCTGCTCTTATGCGAGCTGAGATTGTCCATGATGACGATATCGCCAGGCCGCAGGGTCGGGATGAGGACTTGGTCGACGTAGAGGCGGAAGCTCTCACCGTTGATCGGTCCCTCGAGCAGCCATGGCGCCTCGACCCGATCGTGGCGCAGGGCGGCGAGGAAGGTCATGGTCGTCCATCGGCCATGCGGTACCTTGGCCGGCAGGCGCTGACCAAGCGGGCCCCAGCCGCGCAGAGGAGCCATGTTGGTCTTGGTCCAGGTCTCGTCGATGAAGACGAGGCGGGTCGGATCGATGCGATCCTGGTAGGCCGTCCACTGTTGGCGCCGCCGCGCTACGTCCGGGCGATCCCGCTCGCTGGCGACCAACGTCTTTTTTTATAACTCAGCTTCTCGTCGTGAACGAACTGCCAGACCACGCGATAGTCGACGCTGAGGCCGCGCTCGGCCAGCTCGCCGACCAGGCCGCGCAGGGTGAACGCTTTCTCCCGACAGCGCTTCAGCAGCCACTCCCGGTGCTCACCGACCAGCTTCTTCGGTCGATGACCGCCCATACGGTCCGGGGCAAAGCTGCCGGTCTTGCGGTAGCGGTTCACCCAGCCGATCGCTGTGCTGATCGCAACCTCGAACCGGGCGGCCGCCTGATTGCACGACAGGCCGCCCTCCACTGCATCTATCACGCGTTGTCGAAGGTCCATCGAATAGGGTGCTGCCATCCACGCTGGCCTCCTGCCCAGCCGGTAGGTTGAATCAGATCAACCGACCGTTGGGAATCCCCTTTCGATTCCTTCCTAGCTCATCCCGCTCTAGTCGACCGCCGCACCCTCGTCGCGATAGGCCCAGCAGGTCTCTGGCGGCAGCGTGATGGCGACCTCGCCGTTCTCCCGATGCCGCGCGGCGGTGCCGAGCTCGAGCGCCTCGAGCCGCTGGCCGCCCAGCTCGACGTCGTACACCGTCTGCATGCCCTGGTAGCGGCGCTCGACGACCTTGCCGGAGAAGACGTTGGCCGGGC
>CAZNTY010000539.1:0-4603 GCA_964576085.1 uncultured Undibacter sp.
CGCCAACGTCACCGAGGTGCACATGGTCGTGCATCACGGCACCCATCTCGATGCGCCGCGCCACTTTATCGCCGACGGGCCGACGATGGACCAGGTGCCGCTGGAGCGGCTCTACGGGCCCGGCGTGGTCTGGCATTTCGACGTGCCCGGCGACGGCGTGATCGACGTGGCCGATCTCGAGCGCGCCACGCCGCGCATGCGTCCCGGCGATATCGTGCTGATCGACACCGGGCGCGCGAAGCACGTCAACACCGACGCCTATATGCAGCACGCCTGCCTCACGGGCGAAGCTGCCGCCTGGCTGGTCAGGCAGGGCGCCAAGATCGTCGGGGTCGATTTCTCGACGCCCGATCTCGCCGCGTTGCGGCGGCCGCCGGACTTCGCCTTTCCGGTGCACTACACGCTGCTCAGCCAGGGCGTGCTGATTTCCGAGCACGTCACCAATCTCGAGGGCCTTGCCGGGCACCGGGTCGAGGCGATGTTCCTCGGGCTCAACATCGCCGGATCGGACGGCGCCCCGGTGCGCGCGGTCGCGCGCATCGCAGACTGACGGCGGGGACAGGCAGACCATGAGCAAAGTCTTTGCGGTGCGGGTGCACAAGCTCGGCGGCCCCGACGAGCTGCGCTACGAGGAGGTCGAGGTCGGCGCGCCGGGCGCCGGCGAGGCGCGCGTGCGCCACACCGCGATCGGCCTCAACTTCACGGACGTCCACTTCCGCACCGGCCGCTATCCGCTGCCGCAACTGCCGCATGTCATCGGCATGGAGGCCGCCGGCGTGGTCGAGGCCGTCGGCCCCGGCGTGACCGAGGTCAGGCCCGGCGACCGCGTCGCCTACGCATCGGAGAAGCCGCGCGCCTACGCGCAGGTCACGGTGATGCCGATCACGCGGCTGGTGAAGCTGCCGGACTGGCTCGACGACGAGACCGCGGCCGCGACGCTGCTCAAGGGCCTGACCGCGCAATACCTGCTGCGGGGCGCCTACCCGGTCAAAAAGGGCGAGACCATCCTGATCCAGGCGGCGGCCGGGGGCGTCGGCCTCATCATGTGCCAATGGGCGCGGCATCTCGGCGTGGAGGTGGTCGGCACGGTGAGCACGCCGGAGAAGGCCGCGCTGGCCAAGGCCAACGGCTGCGCGCATCCGGTTCTTTACACCCGGGAGGACGTGGCCGCCCGCGTGCATGAGATCACCGGCGGCAAAGGCCTCCCGGTGGTCTACGACGGCGTCGGCGGCTCGACTTACGAGACGTCGCTCAAGTGCCTGCGCCGGCGCGCCCTCGCCGTGTTCTACGGCTCGGCCGGCGGCGTGATCCCGCCGTTCGACCTGTGGCGGCTCAACCGCATGGGCTCGCTCTACGTCACCTTCGCCGGGCTCGCCGACTACATCCACACGCGCGAGGAACTGCTGGAACGCGCCGCGGACCTGTTCGCGGCGATGAAGGACGGGATCGTGAAGGTGCCGATCAACCAGCGCTACAAGCTCGCCGACGTGGCGCAGGCGCACCGCGACCTCGTGGGCCTCAGGACCAGCGGCGATTCGATCCTTGTCCCCTGAGCGGTGCCGGCGCCCGCTCCCGCTTACGGCCCTTCGATCGGCACCAGGATCTTGCCGTTATCGATGCGCTTGACGCCGTCGACGTAAAGCGTCGGATGCAGGATCACGCCGTCCATGTGGATCTTCGACTTCACCGAGCCGCCGACATCGACGTTGGTGCCGAGGCCGAAGTGCAGCGTGCCCATGATGTTCTTGTCCTCGCGCTGGATGCCGCGCACCACCGCCTTGGCGTTGACGCCGACCGAGGCCTCGGCCGGGCACATATAGGCGTTCTCGTCGCCGTATTCGGCGAGATAGTCCCTGAGGATGCGGGCCTCGGGGCCGCCGTCGATGTCGACCACGCGGCCGTCCTTCACCGTGAGCTCGATCGGCGTCAGCAGCCGGCCGATGTGATGCATGGTGAGGTCGATGACCAGCTTGCCGTTGGCGCTGCCTTCGACCGGCGCGACGTTGAACTCGCCGGTCGGGAAAAGATAGTAGAGCAGGTTGTTGCCGGGGCGGTTCTCGTCCTTGGCGAAGTTGATGATCTTGTAGGGATCGAAGTTCGGGCCCGGCAGCGGCGGCTGGGTGATGCGGTTGGCGACGCTGTAGGTGAAATCGGTGCCGTATTTCGAGGTGACGCGGCACTCGCGCGCGTTCGGCCCGAACACGTTCTTGGCGACATAGTGCTTACGCACCGCGATCTGCTTCATGTCGTCGGCGACGGCGCCGGACTGGAACCATTCGAGCTGCATCCCGCCGTCCATGCAGATGGCCGGAATGCCGGCAGCCATCGCGGTGAAATTCGCGTGGCAATGCAGCATGCCGGTCGAGGCCAGCAGGACAGTGTCGTCCGACTTCATCATCGCCTCGCACACCGCCGACGGCGGGTCGTCATAGTCGGCCGGCCGGCGCTCGAACAGCGCGACGGTGGTCTCCGCGCCGAGCTCGGCGCAGGTCGCCTGCACCACCTGCCAGACCCGCTGGTCGCTGGAGAAATCCGAGAGGATCAGAACGCGATTGCCCGGCTTGATGTTGGCGACGAACGGTGCCCGGATGTACTTCATGTTGCCGGTGACAAACGACCCCATCGACATTGCAATGCCTCTGCCTGGTTTGGCCGGTCAGACCGGCGAAAATATCATTATGTCGACACTTAATCCGTTAAACAAACCGCCGTCAAGAATATATCGTTTATATTCGGCCATACCGCTGGCTAGCTGCCTGACCCTTTCCATGAGTGTCGACAATTACGATACCAGGGCCGTAACCTGCTAGAGTCTGCCGATCCGACCGGGAGCATCCGCCATCGACACGCAGACAGGATCGAGTCCGGCTACCGTCGCGCCGAAAGACCAGCGCTCGTTTGCGCGCGCGCAAGCCGTCGCGCGCGCCATCGTGGCCGAGCACCATGACCGGCCATCACTTGTTTCCAACATCGCCTGCGAGCTGGCGGCCGACATCATCGAGGATCTGCGCAAGCCGGGTGATGACCTCAACTCGGTCGAGCTGTCGCGCCGCTTCGGCACCAGCCGGACGCCGATCCGGGAAGCTTTGATGCTGCTGGAAAAAGAGGGGCTGGTGCAGATTCCGCCGCGGCGCCGGCCGCGCGTTGCCGTGCTCGATACCGACGAAGTGCGCGAGATCTATCACGCCCGCGCCGCGTTGTTCGACCTGATCGCGACCGACGTCGCAAGATTTGCGCCCGCCGACGGCATCGCAACGTTGCGAGCACCGCTGGCCGACATGGAGGCGGCCTACCGGACCAAAGACCTCAACGGCTTCGTGTGGGCGAACGTCGACTTCTAGGATCGCAACACCCAGCTCGCCAACAATCGCACCGTCAAGCGTATCCTCGATTCGCTGCTGCTGCGGACGCTGCGGTTGCGGCGCCTGAGCCTGTCACAACCGGACCGGATGCAAAAATCGCTGGATGACAACACGCGGCTGCTGAAGGCATACGAGGACCGCGACGCCGACCTCGCTGCTGCGCTGATACGCTCAAACCACATGAACGCGCTTGCGGCGCTGGAAAAATGCTTGCGCGGCGGACGCGCTGAGCCATCCCAGACGTAACGATCCGAAACAGGACGCTCAATGATGGCTTGGTGCTTCCATTCGTTGCGCTTGCCATCGGGCTGACGTCCGTTTCCTGTCCGCGAGCAGAGGAATAGTGCGTTCTAGCCGCGGGGCTGCTCAATAGGTGAACCGGCCAGCATACAACACAAGATCGAACGGATGTGCACCGACGCTAACGTGGATGCAGTCCCTTCCATAGATCAGCTCCCCTGTGTCTTGACTTCGGATATGTTGCTTCTTTCGATAGCCGCGGCGTCTCTGCTTCGACGAAATGGCATTCAGTTGCCGCTTCAAGCGCCACACGCAGCCGACGATCATCGATACAGTTAAAATACCGAATAAGCGTGGCACGGCGATTGGAATCGCAATGCGCCACAATCGCATCGCAAATCTTGGCGCTTGTTCGAACGAAAAACGAGAATGACGTATCGCCAAGGGCAGGATTTTGGTGATCAATGTCTCGCGCCATCTTCAAGATGCTCATTCGATCAGCGTTGTCTCGCGTCACCGCAAAGCGCAGAAGCATTAGCAACCAATTCTTGATTTGCTCGGATTGGCGCGTGACCGCTTCTTTCATACTCGAAGCTCCCCGCACGAAACACCTTTGTATTTGGTAGAGGTGACCAGTTGGAGATGTGAACTACCCACGCGTATCTTCACCGCCGCTCGCAGCAACTGCGTCGTTGACGCAGGCAGCGTTGTTGCGTCTGGACAGCCGCTCATATCGAGCTCGAGCACACCGGGAACCATGATGACGGCCTCCGGCTGTCGGCCGCTCTCGAACATCGCAAACTTCAGGGCCTGTGCGCGGTCAACAAACAGGCCGCCACGGCTGCCGGACCGGTTACGGACGACCCATTGGCCACGGCTATTCTTCCCAACCAGCAAGAGAGATCGCGACAAATGACTCGGACTCGGACGTTCTTGCTCGTTCATTGGGTATGCCTTCTCAGACTGGACGCCGAAGCCTCTAGTGCCTGCGCTCGTCGATC
>CAZNTY010000540.1:0-8192 GCA_964576085.1 uncultured Undibacter sp.
TCGGCATCGGGGTCGAAGCCGATACCGCCGTCACCGGCAACGTGATTGAAACCGCCGCGACCATCGGCATTGCGGTCGGCAACGGACCCTATCTGCGCGACGTGACGGTGACAGGAAACGTGGTGCGCGGCGCCCCGACGGGTATCGCCGTGTCAGTCGCCAAAGGCGCAGGCGCCGCCATCATTTCTCATAATCTCATCACCGGAGCGCGGCGCGGCGCGATCGTCGGCATGGAGTGGCAAAAAATCGTCACCGCTGACCTTGCTTTGGTCGCGCCGGGCGCCTATCCGCAACTCACCATCAGCGGCAACCAGGCGCGTTAGCATGAACCTTCAGGTCATCGGCCGCATCGTTTCGATCCTGATCGGGGCGGCGGTGCTATTCGGCCTCGAGCGCGGGTTCGATCTTCAAATCTACATTGCGTTGCCGGTCGCGATCGTTGCCTATACCGCCAGCCGTTTCGCTTTCGCGATTTTCGGTGCCACGACCGACCCCAATGTTAAATGACGCCATGACCGACCCGACCGACTTGCCCGATCGGCTGTCCACCAATCCGCGCAGCCCGCACTACAATGAAGAACTGCTCCAGCGAGATATCGGCATCCGTTTCGACGGTCGCGAGCGCAAGGATGTCGAAGAGTATTGCATCAGCGAAGGATGGATTCGGGTTGCCGTCGGCAAGACAGTCGACCGCCACGGTAATCCATTGACGATCATGCTCAAGGGCAAGGTCGAACCTTATTTCAAGGACATGAAACGCTAGGTGTTCTTGTCTCAGACGCGATGCAGCACGTTGGCGACGCACCGCAGGGTCATCTTCCAGCCTCAGCGCACTATCGTGGCCCCAGGCTGACGCACCGTTTGATGCTCGGCCCGGCGGTGCGGCGTCTCCCTGACTTGGGGCACGCGAGAAGACAGTTCCCTAACCTAGAAATTTCCTGGTCCAGCCGGTCGCTGCGGGTGCTCCGGCACATCAAGCCGTCAACGTCTCAAATATGCGTTTTAAAGCCTATCCGAAGCGAACCAAGCGGCGGCGTGAGAAATCATGCCGATTACCACAGGTACGATAGTCAAAAACTATTCACAAAATATATTTTTCTATCAAAATAACAACCCTCACGGCAGGGTTTACATGCTGCGCCGCCAAATCGGCATCCTGCGCACGCGGCATGGCTTAGCCGATAACGATGAAATTAAGCCAACTAAAGGGGGAGACACCTATGACACTGGTGGACGGGACAATAGCCCGAGGAAATCAAATTGCCGGAATCCTTGATCGCGAGCGAATCATAGCCCAGGCCGGCTTCAATCGATGGCTGGTGCCGCCCGCCGCTCTCTGCATCCATCTCTGCATCGGCATGGCCTACGGCTTTAGCGTGTTCTGGCTGCCACTGTCGCGCGCGCTCGGACCGCAGGCCGCCGCCTGCCCGGACATGACGCTGCTCGGCGAGCTGTTCACCACCACCTGCAACTGGCGCATCGCCAGTCTTGGATGGATGTTCACATTATTCTTCGTGCTGCTCGGCATCGCGGCGGCGATCTGGGGCGGCTGGCTCGAGCGTGCGGGCCCGCGCAAGGCGGGCGTAGTCGCCGCTTGTTGCTGGTGTGGCGGCCTCGCGCTCGGAGCAATCGGCGTTTATGTGCATCAGTTGTGGCTGATGTGGCTCGGTGCCGGCGTGATCGGCGGCGTCGGTCTCGGCCTTGGCTATATCTCGCCGGTGTCGACATTGGTGAAATGGTTTCCCGACCGCCGTGGCATGGCAACCGGCATGGCGATCATGGGCTTCGGCGGCGGCGCCATGATCGGTGCGCCGCTTGCGGACCTGTTGATCAACTACTTCAAGACTCCGACCTCGGTCGGCGTCTGGCAGACGCTGGTCGTCATGGGCGCAATTTATTTCTTCTTCATGATGGTCGGCGCGTTCCGCTACCGCATCCCGCCCGCCGGCTGGCGCCCGGACGGCTGGACTCCACCCCCGGCGACCAACGCGATGATCTCGCAACATAACGTCCACCTCAAGGACGCACACAAGACGCCGCAGTTCTGGCTGATCTGGTGGGTGCTTTGCTTGAACGTCTCGGCCGGCATCGGCGTCATCGGCATGGCCTCGCCGATGCTGCAGGAAATCTTCGCCGGCAACCTGATCGGCCTGCCCAACGTGAAATTCAACGCACTGACCTCCGATCAGCGCGTGGCGATCGCCGCGATCGCCGCGGGTTTCACCGGCCTGCTATCGCTATTCAACATTGCGGGCCGGTTCTTCTGGGCCTCGCTGTCTGACTACATCGGACGCAAGAACACATATTATACGTTCTTCATCCTCGGCATCGCGCTCTACGCATCGGCACCGATCTTTGCGGCGATCGGGTCGAAGCTGCTGTTCGTACTGGCCTTCTGCATCATCCTGTCGATGTACGGCGGCGGCTTCGCGACCGTTCCGGCCTATCTTGCGGACATGTTCGGCACACAGTTCGTGGGCGCGATTCATGGGCGGCTGCTCACCGCATGGGCTACCGCCGGCATTATCGGTCCGGTGGTGGTGAACTATCTCCGCGAGTTCCAGCTCGCCGCCGGCGTGCCGCGCGATCAGCTCTACAACACCACGATGTATGTGCTGTGCGCCATGTTGGTCGCCGGACTGATCTGCAATTACCTGGTCAAGCCGGTCGACAGGAAATGGCACATGAGCGCGGAGGAGGTCGCAAAGCTACAGGCGGCCAGCACCAAGAGTGCGACAGCAACGCCGATCGGCTCGTTCGGCATCGGCAAAGGCGGGCTCGATTTACAAGCCGCGATCTTCTGGGCCTTCGTCGGCATTCCGCTGGCATGGGGAGTCTGGATCACGTTGAAGAACGCAATCAAGATCTTCTGATCTCAAACCGGAGGAGCGCGCCGTTCCTCGTGCGAGGGAAGCGCGCTTTTCCCGTCTATCGCGTGCCGAAGCGTGCCTTTACACCGGCGATCTGAGTGGTTTATCGTAAATTTACACAACCAATCGCTGGATAGAGTGTCATTATGCTCGAAAAGCTGGAATTCATGATCGCGCTCGCGCGCGAGCAGCATTTCGGCCGCGCCGCCGAAAGCTGTGGGGTCGCGCAACCGACCTTGTCGCTCGGCATTCAGAGCCTCGAGCAAATGCTCAACGTGCCGCTGGTCAAACGCTCCTCGCGGTTCCAGGGATTCACGCCCGAGGGCGAACGGGTTCTCGTTTGGGCACGCCGCCTGGTTGGCGATGCCCGCGCTATGCGGCAAGATATTCTCGGCTTCAAGACGGGTGTCGGCTCGCATGTGCGTCTCGCTGCGATTCCGACTTCAATGTCCCTGGTCGCCAAGCTGACGATCCCGTTCCAGACCAGGCATCCGAACGTGCGGATGACGGTGCTCGGCCGTTCCTCCACCACATTGCTCGAACTCCTGAACCATCGCGAAATCGATGTCGGCGTTACCTACCTTACCAATGAACCGATCGGCGACGTCGTTTCAGTACCGCTTTGCCGCGAACAGTTCCTCCTGCTTACGACGCCCGAAGGTCCGCTCGGCTATGCGGATCGTGTGACCTGGGAAGAGGCTGGCGATGTTCCGCTCTGTCTGTTCGGCCGCGACCTGCAAAACCGGCGTATTATCGACAGCATCCTGCGTCAGGTCGGACGCGAGCCGACGCCGATGATGGAAACGGATTCGATCGCGGCACTCGTAGCCTATGTCCGCCTGGGTCGCACGGCGAGCATCGTGCCGAAGTCCGCCATGGAGATGGCCGACGTCAGCAGCACCATGCGCATCATTCCGATTGTCGAGCCGGAGGTGTCGCATACGTTAGGCTTGGTGGTATCCGATCGCTTCCCCATCCAACCGTCAGTTGCGGCACTCATGGAAGAGGCCCGCGGATTGTCGGCGCGCGGATTATTGCCAGCGGCTTGAGGACCATTGACGCAATGGGCCCTTCGATAGATTTTTGCTATTAAAGTATTGTGATTGCCTCCTTGATGGAGGCGCATCCCCATTTTCTTCTCCCCAAGTGCACAAAAACTCGGGCGCTCTTCGGCGCAGGGACAAATAAAGGGGAGACAACGACCAATGGCATTCTTGTCATTTTTGGACCGTGAAAACACGGTTGCAAAGCCCGGCTTCAGCCGATGGATGGTACCGCCAGCTGCGCTTTGCGTACATCTGTGTATTGGCCAGGCCTACGCTTACAGCGTGTTCAACCTGCCGATGACCAAGCTCATTGGCATCACGCAATCGGCGCCCAATGACTGGAAATTGACCGAGCTTGGATGGATTTTCTCGATTGCGATCTTTTTTCTCGGCGTGTCCTCGGCGGTATTCGGCCGCTGGGTCGAGGAAGGAGGCCCCCGCAAGGCGATGTTTACCGCAGCGCTGTGCTGGGCCGGCGGCTTCTTCATTTCCGCGATTGGAGTCTATGCCCACACCCTGTGGGTGATTTACCTGGGCTACGGCGTGCTCGGCGGCATTGCGCTCGGCATCGGCTATATCTCCCCGGTTTCGACTCTGATCAAATGGTTCCCCGATCGCCCCGGCATGGCGACCGGCATGGCCATCATGGGCTTCGGTGGCGGCGCCTTCATTGCTTCGCCACTGTCGGTCTGGCTCATGAGCAAGTTCTCGACCTCGACCCATGTCGGCGTCGCCGAAACCTTCATCGTACTCGGCATCGTCTATTTCTTCTTCATGATCGTCGGCTCGATCATCGTGCGCGTGCCGCCGCCAGGCTGGGCGCCGGCCGGCTATGTCGCTCCGACCAAGTCGGTCGGGCTGATCACCAGGAATGACGTGTATGTTTATGACGCGCTCAAGACGCCACAGTTCTGGCTGATCTGGTGGGTGCTCTGCCTCAACGTCACCGCCGGCATCGGCGTGCTCGGGCAAGCTTCCGCAATGAGCCAGGAGATGTTCCCCGGCCACATCACGCCGGTGGCGGCGGCAGGCTTCGTCGGCCTGATGAGCCTGTTCAACATGGGCGGACGCTTCTTCTGGGCCTCCACCTCCGACTACATCGGGCGCCGCAACACTTATTTCGTGTTCATGGTCCTCGGCTTCATCCTGTACTGTCTGGTGCCTTACACCGGCTCGGTCGGAAGCGTCGCCGGGTTCGTGCTCTGCTTCCTGATCATCATCTCGATGTACGGCGGCGGCTTCTCCACGGTGCCGGCCTATCTCAAGGATATGTTCGGGGTGCGCTACGTCGGCGCCATCCACGGCCTGTTGCTGACCGCATGGTCGATGGCGGGTATCTTCGGCCCGGTGCTCGTCAACTATATTCGCGAGTACAACGTCACCCACGGCGTGCCGAAGGCACAGGCGTATAATACGACCATGTACATCATGGCTGGGTTGCTGGTGATCGGCTTCATCTGCAATTTCCTCGTCAAAGCCGTGAACGAGCGCTTCCACATGAAAGCCAACGATCCGCGCGCGCATGATGCGCTTGCGTCGCCGGCCGCGGCCCGCGCCTAAAGGAGGACAACATATGGCAACTGCAAATGGGCAAGGCACTACCACGGCCCAGCTTGTGCTGGCGTGGGGCTTCGTCGGCATCCCGCTCGTGCTGGGCGTGCTGCAGACGCTGATCAACGCGATGAAGCTGTTTCAGTAAGCAAAACAGCCCAGAAATCGCAGGCGCCGCTCCCGCAAGGGGCGGCGCTTTTTTTGCGGGAACGCGGCACCTCGCCCGCCGTTATAGGACGCGAGGCCACCGATGATCACGCAACTCAATCCGCCGTTGCCGATGCACACACCGAAAGGGCCGGGTTGGGCTCATTTCGTGCTCGATCACGGCATTGAAGCTGATCTGATATGGGTCGTTTTCCTCGACCGGGACGGGAGCTGCTGGTCGGTGCCGAACACCGACGTCCGAATGACCTGGAACTGGAGTCTCGGCCGCCGCAAGCCCGATGACGCGACAACAGATGCCACTGGCAATCCGCGGGTGCACGTTTTCCCCCGTGCATCCGAGAGCTGATTGCCGATGGACGCATCATCGCTCAAGGTCTTCGGCTTCAACTGCAGTCTGAAAAGCACAAAGGATTCCGAAAGCTCGTCGACGGACATCCTGCTGGAGCAGGTGTTCGCCGCCCTCGCAGCCAATGGCGCAGACGGCGAATTTGTCCGGGCCATCGATTTCAACATCAAACCGGGCGTGACCTCGGACGAGGGCCGAGGTGACGACTGGCCCAAGCTGCGGCGGCGCCTCCTCGACTCCGATATTCTCGTGATCGGTACGCCAATCTGGCTCGGGCAGCCGTCAAGCGTGGCGAAACGCCTGCTCGAGCGCATGGACGCATTTCTTGAGGAAAAAGACGAGCGTGGCCGCATGCCGTCCTACGGTAAAGTGGCGATCTGCGTGGTCGTCGGCAATGAGGACGGCGCCCACCACGTTAGCGCAGAGGTGCTTCAGGCGCTGTTCGAGGTCGGCTTCACGATACCGGCCGGCGGCTCGACCTACTGGGTCGGCGAGGCGATGGGCTCAAAAGAGTACAAGGACTTCAAACAGCCGCCGAAGCGGATCGCCGATTGGAACAAGATGCTGGCCTCGAATGCCGTACATCTCGCGCGGCTCCTCAAAAGCGCACAGTATCCCGGCATCGACGGCGGACGATAAAAAACGCGCGCCAGACCAGGCGCGCGTTTTTCTGCAATCGGCCGATAGTTTACGCGACCTTCTCCTGCATGTGGCGGAACATCGCGCGTTTCGCCTCGTCGTCGAACTCGGTCTTGAACTTATGCCTGTCCTTGATGGCGGCCGCACGTGCCGCCGCCGGACGGGCCGAGATCTCGTCCATCAGACGCTTGAGATTGGGGAATTTTGCCCAATACTGTTCGCCGAGTGCCATCGGAACGAGTCTGCCCCATCCCCACAGGTTCATGTCGACGATCGTATAAGTATCGCCGAGCATGTACTTCTGCTTGGCCAGCCGTGCGTCCACGATGCCGAAATGCCGCTGCGCCTCGTACATGTAGCGATTGAGAGCATATTCGATCTTCTCTGGCGCGTAGTTACGGAAATGCACCGACTGCCCGGAATAAGGCCCGACGCCGGATGAGATAAAGAACATCCATGACAGCAGCTCGCCACGCGCCTTGTCGGTCTTCGCCGGCAGGAATTTTCCGGTCTTTTCGGCGAGATACATCAGAATCGCGCCGGAATCGAACACCGTGACATCACCGTCGACGATGGCCGGCACCTTGGCGTTCGGATTGATCGCCAGATACTCAGGCTTGTGCTGGTCGCCTTTGCGAGTGTCGACCGGGACCGCTTCGTACGGCAGGCCCGCCTCCTCGAGAAACAGCGCAACCTTCATCGGGTTCGGCGCGCCACTGTAATAGAACTTGAGCATGAGATTTGTCCTTTGCCTTGTATTCGGCGTCATGCCCGACCTCGTGGCGAGCATGACATGTTAATCAGCGCCACAACCAAAGCAGAGTGGTGTCGAACACGGCAAGCCCGGCCGACGACACAATTTCGTTAGAACAACCCGACGATCTTGCCGTCCCTAACGTCGATCGAATCGGCCGACGGCACCTTGGGCAGACCGGGCATCGTCATGATCTCACCGCAGATCGCGACCACGAACTCGGCACCCGCGGACAGGCGAACCTCGCGCACCGGAATCGAGAAGCCCGTCGGGGCGCCTTTGGCGTCGGGATTGGTCGAGAACGAATACTGCGTCTTGGCGATGCAGACCGGCAGCTTGCCGAAACCCATCTCTTCCCAGGCCTTGAGCTGGTCCTTCACGGACTTATCGGCGGTCGCATCGTCGGCGCGATAAAGCTCCTTGGCGATAGTCCGTATTTTGTCGAACAGCGGCATGTCGTCCGGATAGATGAACTTGAGATTGGCTTTGCCCTCGTCGATCGTCTTGACGACGGCCTTGGCGACGTCGGCCGCCCCCTCGCCTCCCATCGCCCAGTGATCGGCCATCAAGGCCTGGACGCCGAGCGATTTGCACTTGTCCTCGACCAGCTTGATCTCGGCATCAGTGTCGGCGGAGAAACGGTTAATCGAAATCACGGCCGGCAGACCGAATTTCTTCACGTTCTCGATATGCCGCTCCAGATTGGCCATGCCCATCTCGAGCGCCTTGAGGTTTTCCTTTTTCAGGTCCTCCTTCTTGACTCCGCCATGCATCTTGAGCGCGCGGATGGTGGCGACGACGACCACGCAATCGGGTCT
>CAZNTY010000541.1:0-6494 GCA_964576085.1 uncultured Undibacter sp.
TCATGAAGCAGATCAAAGTCTATCCGCTGAGCAAGGCGTCGGCGCGTCCGCCGATGCAATTTCTGAACGGCTCCAACAAGGACATCGACACGTTGTTTCCGGACAACATCCGCTATTTCGAGTTGCTGGCGATGCTCGTCAACGAAGAACCGCGTGACCTGTTCGACCCGACCGAGCGTTCACAGATGCGGGCGATCGGTATCGAAAAAGGCAAGCCGTTCAATCCGGATGAAAAGACGAAAGCGATCCTCGCCGAAGCGGCACGGATCGGCGGCGCCATTGCGCGCGCCAACACCTAGGGCCCCGCGCCGGGCGGGTATTATTATCCCAACCGTAGATGGCAGGGAGTGTCTGGTGGGAGCTACACGTTCCTTCAGGACGGCGCGCCGCTGATCGATGTTCGGAACAATGCCTATTACATGGCGGCCGGTAATTCGCCGGCGATGATGGAAAAGAATATCGGGCAGGGCTCGCAATACCTTTGGGCCTATCGCGACTCTGGCGGCGACTATCTCGATGGCGGCAAGACTTACAAACTGCACGTACTGCCGAACATTCCGGCCGCCAATTTCTGGTCCGTCGTTGTGTACGACGCATTGAGTCGATCGGAATTGCAGAACGGCCAGCCGCTACCATCGGTCAGCAGCTACACTAAGCCGAAGGCTAACGCCGACGGCACCATCGACATCTACTTTGGGCCGGAGGCGCCGAAGGACGGCGGCAACTGGATCAGGACCGTGCCAGACCGAGGCTGGTTTCCGATCTTCCGCTTCTACAGCCCCAGACAGGCTTTCTTCGACAAGACCTGGCAGCTCAACGACATCGAGCCGGTCGCGGTGCAGTAGCGATAAGCGAATGCAAATCCGCCCAAGAGCTTTCACGCGTCGGCAAGCTGTCGCTGCGCTCGTCGCGGTCGCGTCAGCGCCGACAACCGTAGTCGTTGCCACGGCAGATGCCCTGCCGCATCTTCCCGCTGGCGGAAGCCTAGGTCATGCGCTGCAGCTTTCGGCGGCGACCAATCTGCGCGACCTTGGCGGTTATCGGACCGCAGACGGTCGGACCGTCGCCCGCGAACTCGTTTTCCGTTCCGACGTGTTCAGCCCGCTGACGGAGCATGACATTGCAAACCTCGCGCGGGTGAACCTGAAGACGGTGTACGACCTTCGCACCGTGCCTGAAGTGAAGGCGCAACCCGATCAACTTCCTCCTCATGTTAGCATCGTGTCTCTGAATGTACTGGCGGACGCGCAATCGGCGGCGCCTGCACAGCTCGAAGCACTGCTGCATGATCCGAAACGGGCGACTGCGACACTCGGTGGTGGCAAGGTCGAGGCTCATTTCGCCGACGGCTATCGCGAATTCGTCTCGCTGCCGAGCGCGAAACAAGCCTATCGTGCGCTGTATCTTGCGTTGACCGAGCGGTCGAATCTGCCGGCGGCATTTCATTGCACGACGGGCAAGGATCGCACCGGGTGGGCAGCGGCGGCGCTGCTCACGCTGCTCGGCGTACCGAAAGACATCGTGACGGCCGACTACCTGCGCAGCAACGACAATCTGCTGTCTTACTACAAGTCGACCATCGATCACTTCGCGCAAGCCGGCGGCGACCCCGCTATCCCAATTGCGATCTTGGGCGTGAAGCGTGAGTATCTTGAGGCCTCTTTCAGCGAGATGCAGACGCGCCACCAAACCATCGAAAATTACTTCGCCGAAGCGCTCGGGATGGATGGCATTTCGCAACAACGATTGAAGGATGTGCTTTTGCAAGGGACGTAGCAGTAACGGAGGTCGTAATCCTTACGCGGACATGCGCCACTCCGGTGTTGAAGCTTGATGCTCGGCAGAGCACGCGATCCGGTAAATCGAATTCTGTTGGGAGGGTCACATATGTCAGAGAGTGCAGGCGTGATCGGACAATCGAGCTTCGATGCCATCTGGTGGTTGTGCCTGGTCATCGTGGTCGGTCTGTTCGTTGGAGGTGTTTATTTCGTCTATTGGCTCGGAAAACTCCCGGGCGAGACGGCCTACTCTCGCGGGCACCCCCAAGCGTCAGCGATCACTATCTGCGGCTGGTTGGGGTTGTTGTTCCTGCCGCTCTGGCCGATCGCGCTCGTGTGGGCGTATCTCATTCCGGTCGGGCGTGAGCTTGCGCCGCCGCCAGATCTTGCGGGCCTTCAAGCCGGGTTGAAGACGGCCGCCGCACGCATCGCCCAGATCGAGCAGAGCCTCGGAAAAGCAGGTGCCCCATGATCCCTGCCATGATCGCCTCGGTACTCATTCTATATTGGTACTGGCTTGAGAACCTGCCCAAGCCGGGCGAGCCGGTGCCGGGCAGCGCAGAGGCGCTGCAACAGGAACTTGAGGCGCTGAATAAGCGCCTGGATGTCGTCCTCGCTCGATTGGCAAGGAGGTGACGCGATGCAATGGCCGCTCTTTTTAGGTTATGCCGCGATCGTCTGGCTGATCTTTGTCAAGCTGAAGCTGATCCGTCTCTCGCTGCCGATCGCTATCGTGCTCGCTGCAGCAGGGCCTCTTCTCTTCTTTTACGTGCTGTGGGCGATGAACTTCTATCACCCCGGTTCCAGCGACGTGCAGGTGTTGCGCCGGGTCGTGCAGATCGCGCTGCGAACATCAAAGCCGGGCCGAGTTTCGGAGGTCATGGTGAGGGCGAACAGCCCGATGAAGAAGGACGACACGCTCTTTACAATCGATCCGAGGCCGTTCGAATTTGAGGTCGAACGCCTGAAGGCATCGCTTGCGGCTTCGCAGCAAGGAGTGCCGCAACTGCAAGCGGCGCTCGATCAGGCGATCGCCGCACGCCAGCGGGCAGAAGCGCAGACCGCACTCGCGCGGCAGACCTACGATCGCGAGGCCGAACTGCTGAGCAAGAATGTCGTCGCGCAGGCTACCGTCGATACCGCCAAACGCAATCTGGATGCCGCGGTACAGAGCGAAACCGGAACCCGGGCTGCCGAGGAAAGAGCGCGGCTCGAGCTTGCCTCGACGATCGGAGGAGAGAACACGACCGTTGCGCAGGTCCGTCAGCAACTGGCCGCCGCCGAAAATGATCTGGCTGAAACCAGGGTGGTCGCGCCCTGTGATGGCTTCGTCTCGAACGTCAACATATTGCCCGGTCAGATCGTCACTGCCGGGGCTGCCGTGATGCCGTTCGTATGTGATGTGGACGACGCAAGCCGAGGCAAGATTGTGGCGACATTTCCCCAAGGCTCCTACCTGGGCGTGAAAGCAGGAGACGTTGCCGAGGTGATCTTCCCCATGTATCCGGGCCTCGTATTTACTGCGAAGGTCGTCGATACGATCGACATCACGAACAGCGGCCAGATCCCCGTTGGTGGAGTGATTCCTGCGCTTTCCTCGTCATCGAGCGCGTCATCGCGGTTTGCCGCAATTCTGAAGCTCGACGATGCGAACCTGCGCCTTCCGGCCGGGGTGCACGGCGAGGCCGCGGTGTACACCGAGCGGGTGCCCTTTGCAGGCTTGTTTCGAAAGGGACTTATCCGCACCGACACCATCATCAACTATTTCATGTGGGGGACGTGAGGTGTTTACCTGACCGTCCGACATAGGACGATACTTGAGCGCTTCAATCCGCTGCCACTGGAACGGGCCTGCCACTGAGCGAGCGAGATCAATGGATATTTGGCGTTCCGTTAGGTTGTTGCCCTGCTACGGCCGTGCGCACAGCGCGTATCAGGACACCTTCGCTGACCGGCTTTAGAAGAAATGCCGCACCTGAGGCTTCACATTGCTCCCGAATGTCCGGCTCGTTGTAGGCTGTAATGATGATCGCGGGGATTTTGAGGTCGTTGCGTCGCAAGTGCTGTTGGAGATCGAGGCCGCTTGTCTCAGGCATGTGAAGATCGGCGATCAGACAATTGAACGTGTGGTTCTCCAAGGCACCCAGGAAGTCATGAGCCGAGGCGAACGTTTCCGTTTCGAAGCCGACAGTCGTCAGAAGCCGCGCCAGCGCCTTACGAACTGACGAGTCATCATCCACGATCGCGACACGTAAGGCCACCTTTGCCATAGCGGCATGTTTCGCCGAAAGCACTGCCGCGTCGAGTTGGCCCTAGGACCAATACCGCTAGGCGCGGTCGGGACGGACCCGTTCTGTCATGCGCACCAGTTGGGCGACGCTGCGAAGGCCCAGCTTCGCCATCATGCGCGAGCGGTGAACCTTGATCGTCTTCTCCACGGTGCCCAGGTCAGCAGCAATCTGCTTATTAAGGCGACCGGCCACAACATGGCCCATCACCTCGCGTTCGCGAGGGGTTAAATGTTGAATTCGGTCCTCGATTTCGCGCCGCTCTTTATGAAGCTCGCGCTCTTTCTGATCGCGGGCCATGGCGCGTTCGATGGCTGTCAGCAGTGCGTCGCGTTCCACCGGCTTCGTAAGGAAATCAACGGCGCCGGAACGCATTGCATCGACGCTCATCGGAATGCTGCCTTGACCTGTCAGGAAGATTGTCGGTCGTTCGTACGCGGTTGCTTTCAGCTTCTTTTGCACTTCACGGCCGTCCAGCTCGGGCATCGAAATATCCAGAATGACGCAGCCGGGCATGTCAGGATCATGTTCGTCAAGAAATGCGTGCGCTGACTGATAAGCCCGCACGTCGTAGCCGGCATCGTGCAAAAGGCGGCCCAAAGCTTTGAGAACTGACGCATTGTCGTCGACGAGGTAGGTCGCGAATTTTGTACTCATGACACCCTCCCAGCGTATCCTTGAGCAGCCACAGTTGAGCAAAAATCACTGTCAGCGTTATCGGTGAGTTCGACTGCGCCGTCGCCGAAGCAGGGGCGCACCTCGTTCTCCGGCCTCCGACGCCGCAATCTGTCGTTCGGTCGCCGGTGCGGTAGATTGTAGGGCGATAATTTCACAATATGCAATCGACTCCTGGCTAGCCTCGCAATGACGTGATGCCGGAATAACTCAGGGACTATCGGCATTTTGAAGAGAGATTGATGTTCATAAGCATTCACGGCCGTGGGGCTAATGGCCAAGGATTGACCTTCGGTCCAATCGCTCCGGAGCAGCAATCAGCGTAACTTGCCGCCATGAGCCAGTACGCCGTCGAAACACCATCCGATCGCGACAGCCATGTGACACGGGACATGGTTCTCATTCCCGGCGGCACGTTCCGTATGGGATCGGACCGGCACTACCCGGAAGAAGCTCCGACCCATCGTGTCACCGTCGATCCCTTCTGGATCGACCGTGCGCCGGTGACCAACGCGAAGTTCCGTGAATTTGTAGAGGCGACCGGCTACGTTACTTTTGCCGAGATTCCGCCGAAGGCTGAAGACTATCCGGGCGCGCTGCCGCATATGCTCAAAGCCGGCTCCCTGGTGTTCTCGCCGCCGGGGCATGCGGTCGACCTGCGCGACTGGAGCCAATGGTGGGAATTCAAGTTCGGCACCTATTGGCGGCGTCCGAGCGGCAAAGGCAGCGGTATCCATTGGCTGGCCGACCACCCGGTGGTGCACGTCGCCTATCGCGACGCGCAGGCTTATGCGGAATGGGCAGGCAAGGAACTGCCGACTGAAGCCGAATGGGAATTTGCCGCACGTGGCGGGCTTGACGATAAGGAGTTCGCCTGGGGCGACGACCTAACGCCTGACGGCAAGCACATGGCCAACACCTGGCAGGGCGCTTTCCCGCATGAAAACCTGGCAGCCGATGGTTACGAGCGCACGTCTCCGGTGACAGCGTTTCCGCCAAACGGATACGGTCTTTATGACATGATCGGCAATGTCTGGGAATGGACCAGCGACTGGTACACGGCCAAGCATCAGGCCGATGCCGCGAAAGCGTGCTGCATTCCAGAAAATCCGCGTGGTGGGCGCGAAGACGAGAGCTATGACTCTTGTCAGCCGAGCATCAAGATTCCGCGCAAGGTGCTCAAAGGTGGCTCGCACCTATGTGCGCCAAACTACTGCCGCCGCTACCGGCCGGCAGCCCGGCACGCTCAGCCGGTCGACACTTCGTCGAGCCACATCGGCTTCCGCTGCGTGGTGCGCAAGCGAGTCTGATCCGGTCCTCGGCGCATTGGACCACGGTCCAACTCGATTAACCTCAGACGTTGCGCATAACATTTCGGTCGATAGCCGGAATGGAACGTATGGCGACAACCGATCATCCTTCGACATTTCAGCGGACGCTGACATGGGTCGTAGTGGCGTTGACCGCCGTGCTGCTCGTGCTCGGCATCTCCTGGTACGGCTTCTCACTCGAGGTTCATAACCGATTCTGGAGTGACATTTTTGGCCGCACCGCCGGTCCGATGACATTCCGGTTCTTCCTCCAGCCGACCATGGCATTCATCGCCGCGCTTGCGGACGGCATCGACGACGCACGGCACGGGCACTCGGCATTTTTCTGGACATCGCGCGGCGATGGCAGCGTACGACACGGCCGCCTGCGACAGGGGCTAATCGCCACGGCACGCATCATGCTGCTCGGCCTGTCGATGGAC
>CAZNTY010000542.1:0-10833 GCA_964576085.1 uncultured Undibacter sp.
CGCCCTGCCTGACCATGTGCGGGATCACGGCCCGGCAGGTCAGGTACATGCTCTTGACGTTGACCGTCATCAGCCGGTCCCAGTCGTCTTCCTTGACCTCGAGCGGCCCGCCGACGACCTGCATGCCGACATTGTTGAACAGCACATCGATTCGTCCGTAGGCGGCGATGCAGGCGGCGACCATTGCATCGACCTCCGATGCGATGGAGACGTCGCAGCGATACGCGATGCAGTCACCGCCGTCGGCCTTGATGATGTCGCGGGTATCCTCGGCCGCCTTGAGGTCGCGGTCGACAGCGAACACTTTGGCGCCCTCGCGAGCAAACAGCACGGCGGTCGCCTTACCGTTGCTCCAGCCTTCGGCGATCGAGACGGCGCCGGCGACGATCGCGACCTTGTCCTGCAAACGGCCCATTGCCGGTGCCTCGCCTGCTGCGGAAGTGGCCGCGCCCGCACGAGCGGTGCGGGCGCGGAACCCGATGTTATTCGTGCATCAGCCCTTCGGCCATTTCGGCTTCGCCAGCGCGCGGTCGGTCGGGTAGACCGAAACCGGGACGCCGTTCTGCCATTGCACGATGACGAGCGGGGCGTCGACGCGGCGGCCTGCCTCATCGAATTTCACCGGCCCGGGGAACGTATCGGCCGCCGGCCCGCTGGTGATCTGCATCTTGTGGATCTGCTCTGCGACCGCGACCTTGTCGGCCTTGCCGGCCCGCTCAAGCGCTTCCTTCAGGATCCAGGCATGGCCATAGCCGGCGAGGCCATCCTGCGTGATCCACGGCTCGCCGGTCTTTTTCTTGTAGAGCTCCGCGATCCTCTCCTGGCCCTTCAGGCCCCAGTTGGCGACGATGAACATCACGCCCTCCAGCAGGTCGGGTGGAACGTTCTTGAGCACCTCGGGCGCGCCCATATGGGCGCCGTTGCCGATGATCGGTATGGCGCCCTTGGCGAGATGGAATTCGTTCATCTTCTCGAGGCTGAGCTTGAGGTCCGAGATGGTCGAAGTGATGAACAGCAGCAGCTCGGGCCGCGACGAGCGGATTTTCTGCACCAAAGGTGTCGCATCCGAGAGCGGCGGGGTATAGGTCTCGTCGACCACGATCTTCATGCCGTATTTCGCCAGGCCGCCTTCGCGCATCGGCTTCAGGAAGCTGACGGGCGAAGCGGTGTTGTCGCCGATGGTCCCGACGGTTTGTGGAGTTTTGCCGGTCGCGGCCTTGGCGAGCTCGACGATCGTCTGCATGGCCTGGGTCGATTGCTGCCCCGCCGGCGGCGAGCTCTGGAACACGTATTTGAAGCCGCGTCCGGTGATGCCGTCGGCGTATGAGAGCGTGAGCCACGGCACCTGGGCGCGCTCGGTCACTTCCGTGACCGCGAGCGTGAAGGTGCTGAGCCACGAGCCCATGCCGCCGACCAGGTCCGGCTCCTGCGCGATCAGGCGCTGGGCGGCGTTCTTGGCCTTTTCCGCGGAATCGCCGGCGTCGGCGGAAATCAATTCGAGCTTGGCGCCGCCGAGCGCCTTGATGCCGCCCGAGGCGTTGATCTCGTCGACGGCGGTTTCGGCGCCCATTTTCACGAGCTGGCCCTGCCGGGCCCAGGCGCCGGACAGCGGCACGATCACGCCGATCTTCACCGTCTTCGGCTGCTGGGCTCGGACTGCGTCCGTCGTGAACGCAGTCGTCCCCGCCAGTGCGAGAGCGGCTGTCAGAACGGCGACAGGCGGCCTCGCCAGCAAATGAAATAGTTTCGTCTTCATTGTCTCCTCCCTACTCCCGGCCGAATGGCCGTGCTTGCAGTTTGTGGGCATTGGCGCCCGCGGGTCGTGATGATGGTTACATTCCCAGATAGGCGCGTCGTACCCTTTCGTTCGAGATCAGTGTTTGATGCGAGCCCTCCAGAACCATGCGTCCGGTTTCGAGGACGTAGCCGTGGTCGCACAGCTCCAGCGCCTCGGCGGCGCGCTGCTCGACCAGCAGGACAGTCAGCCCCTGGTCGCGGTGGATGTGCTGAACGCGGTCGAAGATCGTGTCGACGATGGCCGGTGCGAGCCCCATCGAAGGTTCGTCGAGCATCAGCAGGTCGGGCGCCGAGGCCAGACCGCGCCCGATCGCCAGCATCTGCTGCTCGCCGCCGGACAAGGTGCCGGCGAGCTGATTGCGCCGCTCGGCCAGGATCGGGAAAAGGTCCAGGATGGCCGGCAGCAGCTCCCCGCGCCGGGCGCGGCCCTTGCTGGTGTTGGCGCCCATTTCGAGGTTTTCCATCACCGTCATCGAGGCGAACACCTGGCGCCCTTCGGGCACGTGGGCGATGCCGAGCTGAGCCCGCTGGTCGGGCGGCAGCGTCAGCAGGTTGCGGCCCTGGTAGGTGATCTCGCCGGCCTGGGGCTCCACCACGCCGGAAATGGTCTTGAACAACGTGGTCTTGCCGGCGCCGTTCGGGCCGATCACGGCGACGAACTGCCCCTGCGCGACGTCGAGCGACACGCCGCTCAGCGCGTGCAGTCCGCCATAGGCGACGTCAAGCGACCGAATCTTGAGCACGCTCCACCCACTTCTTGCCGAGATAGGCTTCGATCACCGTCGGATCCTTGACGACCTCCGCCGGCGCGCCGGAGGCGATCAGCCTGCCATGATCGAGCACGCTGAAATGCTCGGCGAGCTTCACCATGGCGTGCATGGTGTGCTCGATGATGACGATGGTGACGCCGTCGCGATTGACCCGCCGCAGGATCGCGAGGATGTCCTCGAGCGCGTCGTGCGAAAGCCCGGCCAGAGTCTCGTCGAGCAATAGCAGCCGCGGTCGCGGCGCCAGCGCGCGCGCAAGCTCCATCAGCCGCAGCTGCTTGGTGGGCAGGCCGCCGGCGATGGCCTGCGCCTGCGCGCCGGAGAGGCCGACGCGGTCCAGCGCCTCGCGGGCGAGCTGTTCGGCCTCGATGTCGTTGCGCGCGCCGACATAGGCGCCGACGATCACGTTCTGCAGCACGGTCATGCGCGGGAACGCCCGCACCACCTGGAAGGTGCGGCCGATGCCCTGCGCGCAGGTCTGATGCGGCTTGAGGCCGACCAGGTCGACGCCGCCAAACTTTATGGTGCCGCTGTCGGCGGCGAGGAAACCGTTGACGACGTTGAACAGCGTGGTCTTGCCGGCGCCGTTCGGGCCGATGACGCCGTGGATCGATCCCGTCTTCACGCTCAGGCTGACGCCGTCGACGGCCTTGAGGCCGCCGAAGGCGCGCGAGACGCGATCGAGCTGCAGCAGCACGCCGTCCTTTGACGGCGCCGGGCCCCGCGCTGCGGGGAGCGGCGCAATGCTGACGCTCTCGACGGCCGGCGCCGCCTTGCGCCCCGCGGCGGCCCGCCGGGAGGCAAAGTGATCGCGGATGCGCCAGTAGATGCCCTCCGGCGCCACCAGGATGATGACGATGATGGCGATGCCGTAAACGACGCCCTGGATGCCGGGCAGGACGTTGCCGAGCTCGGCATTCAGGGTCTCGGCCAGCGGCACCAGCACCGCGGCGCCGATCACCGGCCCCCAGAACGTGCCGACTCCGCCGAACAGGGCCATGATCAGCGCCTGCGCCGAGACCAGCGCGCCGAACATGGTTTGCGGCGTCACCACCAGGAGCACGATGGCGTAGAGGCTGCCGGCCGCCGCGCCCATCGCGGCGCTGAGCGACATCGCCAGCATCTTCCAGCGCAGTGCGTTGATGCCGGCGGCCTCGGCGGCCGGCTCGTTCTGCTTGATGGCGGTGAGCGACATGCCGAAGCGCGAGCGCTCGACGTGCATCGACACGACCATGCAGACGACGAGGAGGATGAGGGCGAGCACCATGTAGGTGCGCTGGTCGCTGAACTGCGCGTAGAGCGCCGGCGCCTCGCGCATCATCGGCAGCGAGACTTCCTGGTAGCCCATCCATTCGAACACGTAGAGCATCGCCAGCGGGTAGGCCAGCATCGACAGCGCGAAGTAGTGCCCGCGCAGGCGGAATGTGGGGATGCCGACGATGACGCCGCCGATGATGCCGACCACGACGCCGAGCGGGATGCCGATCCACGGCGTGATGCCGAACTTCACGAAGGCGATGGTCATCGTGTAGCCGCCGAGGCCGAAGAAGGCGGCGTGGCCGAACGAGATCAGCCCGCTGTAGCCGCTGAGCATGTTCCAGGACAGCCCGACCGTGGCCCAGATCAGCACCAGCGTCATGATGAGCTGGTAGTAGGAATTGCGCACCAGCCAGCCGATGCAGAGATAGATCGCCGCGCAGGCGAGGATGATGAGATACTGTCGGCCGATCCCCGTCCTGGTCATCACGTGCGTTCCCAGACGCGGCCGAACATGCCCTGCGGCCGGAAAAAGACGATCAGCAGGAACACCATGAAGATCGCCGTGTTCTGCAGCTGATAGGGCAGGATCAAGGTCGACATCTGCTGGACGAGGCCGATGGTCAGCCCGCCCCAGAACGCGCCGAGGATCGAGCCCATGCCGCCGAGCACGACGCCGGCATACATGACGATGACGAAATCAAAGCCGATATAGGGCTGGAACGATTGCGACATCGCGATCAGGCCGCCGGCGATCGCGGTGACGCCGACGCCGAGACCGAAGGCGAAGCGGTGCGAGCGGTCGACATTGATGCCGACATAGGCGGCGGCGATCGGGTTGTCGGCCGCCGCGCGCAACGTCTTGCCGAGATTGGTACGCGTCAGGAACACATAAAGCGAGATCGCGCACAGCGCGGCGATCACGAAGCCGACCGTGCGCGCCTGGTTGAGGAAGATCAGGCTGAGCTCCCAGGATTCGCGGGACAGCGGCGTGCGCACCGATAGCGGCGTGGAGCCGAACAGGATCAGGCCGCCGTTGGCGAGGACGAGCGCGATGCCGAGCGTCAGGATGATCTGCGCGTAGTGGCCCTCGGCTTCCGCCGACACCACGCGCGCGCCGGTGACGCGCGCGATCAGGAATTTGTGCAACAGCCAGCCGATCGCAAACACGATCGGCCCGGCGAGCAGGGCGCCCACCACCGGTCCGACATACGGCCCGAGGAAGGCCAGCACGCCGAACCCGGTGACGAGGTAATAGGCCGCGTACATGCCGAGCATCATGAAGTCGCCCTGGGCGAAGTTCACGACGCGCATCACGCCGAAGATGAGGCCGAGGCCGACGCACATCAGGCCGTAAATGCCGCCGACCAGCAGGCCGGCGGCGAGGGCCTGGAAGAAGTCGACCATGAACCACTTGAACGCTTCCATGACGGCCTAGCCTGGACCCGAGACGCTGACGGGCAATGGTTGCTGCTGTGCTCGCGCTTGGCAAGAAAATGCCGACACTCCCGATCCGCCGCGTGCCTTGATCGATCTGTCGACGCAGGCGACGCGGGCCCGGGAATGATCCGGCCCGCCCGGCCGAGCCGCAGCGCGGAAAAGCAGGTCGTTTTGCCATGACCGCAAAACATGCGGTTTTTTTGAGATTCGGCGGCTCGGGGCGCGGCGCCCCGGCGGCGCGGATGGCGGCAATGGCATTCGTCCTCCCCGCGTCCCGGCGCGCCGGGACCGATCGCCACTTGAGGGGTCCTGACCCCATTGTGTCGACACTTTAGGTCAGGTTACTTTTCGGCGCCCGCGCTCGTCAAGCGCGAACGCGGGGCTGTGGCGACAGGCCACGCGAACAAATCGACAGGGAAGGAACGTCCATGACGGCACTGACGCGCGCCATCGCGGAATTCATATCGACTTTCGACGCCGGCAGGATTCCCGAACGCTGCCTCTATGGCGCGCGTGTCGGCATGCTCGACTGCATCGGGGTGATGGTCGCCGGCACCAGGGAGGACGCGACCCGCATCGTGTCCGCGCTGACTCCCACATCGACGGCCAATGATTCCGCGCCCGAAGTTCCGTCCGGACGGCATCTCGCGCCGCCCGATGCCGCCTTCGTAAACGGCACGGCGGCCCATGCGCTCGATTACGACGACGTCGGAATGGACGGCCATCCCAGCGCCGTGCTGACGCCCGCGATCCTCGCCGAAGGCTGGTCGCTCGGCGTGAGCGGCCGCGACGCGCTGGCGGCTTACGTCGCCGGCTACGAGGTCTGGGCCCTGCTGCAGGAGCTTGAGCCGGGCCGCATGCACGAGCGCGGCTTTCATCCGACCGCGATCTGGGGGACATTGGCTTGCGCAGCCGCCTGCGCCCGCCTGAGCCGGCTCGACGCGGAGCAGACCGCCAATGCGCTCGCCATCGCCGCCTCGCTCGCGGGCGGCCTGGTCGCCAACTTCGGCACCATGTCCAAGCCGCTGCACGTCGGCCGCACCGCGCAATCCGGTGTGCTGGCGGTGCGTCTGGCAAGAGCGGGATTCACCGGCTCGCCGGACGCGCTCGAGCACGACTCCGGCTTCATGCGCGCGCACTCTCCGTCGGGCGCGCCGGCTGTCGCGGAGCGCGACTGGCAGCTTGGCCAGAAATGGCGGATGGCTGAGCTCGGCGTCAACATCAAGCGCTATCCGATGTGTTATGGCGCGCACCGCTCGATCGACGCGATGCTGGACCTTGCCGCCGAGCACGATCTTGACGGAAACGCGATCGATACCATCGACGTTCGGATCGGCAGCACGCAGAGCCTGATGCTGCGCAATCACGAGCCGCGAACCGGGCTCGAGGCGAAGTTCAGCATGGAGTTCGCGATGGCGTCGGCGGTGATCGCCCGGCGTGTCGGACTGCGGGAATTGACCGATACCTTCGTCAATCGCGATGACGTCAAGGCGGTCATGCGCAAGGTCCGCGTCACGACCACGGACGAGCGGATGGCCGACATGCCGTTCGCGCCGGACGACCGCGTCAGCGTCACGCTGAAAGGCGGCGAGACGTTCGCGCACGAGCCGGTGTCGCGCCCGAAGGGAAGCTGGCAGAAGCCGCTGAGCGAGGGCGAGCTGCAGGACAAGTTCATGGATTGCGCCAGTCTCGGCCTGACCGACGAGCAGGCCGGGTTGCTGTTCGGTCAGCTCGGCCGGATCGGCGAGCTCGGGAACCTGCGCGAGCTTGCGCTGGCGTCGTGATCCCAACGGCCCGAGGTGGCCGAGCCACCGGGTCCGCGCGAAGCGCGGCCCGATGATAAACTCCGCGAGGCGGGTGAGGGGTTATGCCTTATCGGGAATCCTAGTCCCCTCACCCTAACGCTCTCCCCAAAGGGGAGAGGGAATAGGCCGCACTTGCGGCCCGCGCTTCAACCTCAACCGAGCTTGCGTCAGCTCTTGCGGATCCGGAATGTCAGCAGGTCGCCGTCGGCCGATGTCGTCTCGAGCGCATCGCCGGTCTGTCGGAGCAGGTTGGGAATGTCGATCGCGGCCAGTGGATCGGTGCATTCAAGCGTCAGCAGGTCGCCGGCCGCCATGCCGGACAGCGCCTTCCTGGCGCGCAGCGCCGGCAGGGGGCACTTGAGGCCGCGCAGGTCAAGTGTCTTGTCCGCCATTGCCGATTGCCAGGATTCGGTCGTTCCGCCGGTGATGAGTTAGCAGGCTATGGAGGACGTTTCCAAGGTCCGGCGGTCAGGATGGACGGGAGTCCGGTTGCGCGGAAGCAGCGCGCCCGACTTTGCTATAAAGGCGCCATGCGGATCATCGGCCTCGCCGGATGGAGCGGTTCCGGCAAAACCACATTGATCACCAAAATGCTGCCGGTGCTGATCGGGCGCGGCTGCAAGGTGTCCACGCTCAAGCATGCGCACCATGGCTTCGATCTCGACCAGCCCGGGAAGGACTCGTTCATGCATCGCGCGGCCGGCGCCAGCGAGGTGTTGATCAGCTCCGCCCGCCGCTGGGCTGTGCTGCACGAGCTGCGCGACGAGGCTGAGTGGGACATGACGGCGCTGCTGGAGAAGGTGTCGCCAGTCGACCTGATCCTGGTCGAAGGCTTCAAGCGCGAGAATTTTCCCAAGATCGAGGTCTATCGGGCGGCGAACGGCAAGCCGCTCCTGCATGGCGAGGATGATTCCATCGTCGCCATCGCATCGGATACGCCGCTGCCGGACGTTGCGGTGCCGGTGATCAATCTCAACGACATCGAGGCGGTGGCCGACGCCGTGCTGAAACACGCGGCGCCGCTCGACCGCATTCGTGGAGAATAATGGCGCAGCTTACCGACGACTCTGTCACGTTCTCCGGGCCCTTGATGCCGCTCGATGAGATGGAGCGGCTGATCGCCGAGCGCGTGACGCCCGTGACGGAGACTGAAATCGTGCCGCTTGCCGCGGCGCGCGGCCGCGTGGTCGCTGCCGACGTCATTGCGCCGCTCGACCTGCCGCCGTTCGACAACTCGGCGGTCGATGGCTTTGCCGTCAGGTCGGCCGATCTGTCGCCCGATCGCGAAACGACCTTGAGCGTGACCGGCCGGACGATGGCCGGCACCCGGGCCGTGCGGCTCGAGCCGGGAACGGCGATGCGAATCTTCACCGGCGCGCCGATGCCGCAGGGCGCCGACACTGTGTTCATGCAGGAGGACGCGCGCGAGCAGGCCGGGCAGGTGACGCTGCCGCGGGGCCTCGAGGCCGGCGCCAATCGCCGCCTTGCCGGCGAGGACTTGCGCAAGGGTGCGGTCGCGCTCGCCGCGGGCACCGTGCTTGATGCCGTGCATATTGCGCTCGCGGCGGCGCTCGGACTGGCCGAGCTCGCGGTGCGGCGTCGGACCCGCGTCGCGGTCTTCTCGACCGGCGACGAGGTGGTCGAGCCCGGCGGCGCGCGACCGGCGGCCGCGATTTTCGACGCCAACCGTCATCTGCTCGGGCAGTTGCTGACCCGCATGGGCGCCGTCGTAACCGATCTCGGCATCCTGCCGGACGATCCCGAGCGTCTCGCCCGCGCGCTCGCCGACGCCGCGCCGCGGCACGATCTCGTGCTGACCTCCGGCGGCGTCTCGATCGGCGAGGCCGATCACGTGCGCGGCGCCGTCGAGCGGATCGGCAGGCTGGTGTTCTGGCGCGTCGCCATCAAGCCCGGAAGGCCGGTGGCGGTGGGTGTGCTCGCGGGCGGCGCCGCTTTCGCCGGCCTGCCCGGAAACCCGGTCGCGGCCTTCGTGACCTTCGTGCGCGTGGTGCGGCCGCTGCTGCTGCGGCTCGCTGGCGCGCTGCCGCGGCCGCTGGTGGCGCTGCCGGTGCGTGTCGGCTTCGCCTACTGCAAGAAGGCCGGCCGCCGTGAATATGTCCGGGTCTCGCTCAGGCGCCGGCCCGACGGCGAGCTTGAAGCGGTGAAGCATCCGCGGGATGGGACGGGAGTCATCACCTCGCTGACCGAGACCGACGGCCTGCTGGAGCTCGCCGACGAGGTTACGTCCGTCGCCCCCGGCGACCGCGCCGGCTTCCTGCCTTATGCCGGGCTGCTGGGCTGATCAGCCGGCGAGTTCAGCCGGCCAGCTCCTGCGCGCGTCTGACGTCGTCCGGCGTGTTGATGTTGAAGAACGGATCGACCGGCTGGTCGGGCCAGTCGGCCACGGCAAGGCCGTGGCGCGCGGTCCAGGCCTCGACCTTGCGCAGGTTCTCGGCCGTCAGCGCATGGCGCAGATCCTCGCGCAGCGCCAGCGGCCACAGGCCGACGGTGGGATGGCGCTGGTCGCCGGATTGCGCGCAGGCCAGCGGCACGCCGGTTCCCATCCTGCGGCGCGCAGCATGCAGCCGCTCCACCAGGTCGTCCGGCAGGAACGGGCAGTCGCCCGGCACGCTCAGCATCCATTCGATGCCGTTGTCCTGCCCGGCCAGCCAGTCGAGACCGGCGAGAACGCCGGCAAGCGGGCCGGGAAGGCCGGCAACGGTGTCGGGAACGACCGGGAGTCCGGTGTCGGCGAAGCGTTCGGGGTCGCCGTTGGCGTTGATGGCGATGCTAACGCATTGACCCGACAGGGTTGCCAGCACGCGGTCGAGAATCGTGACGCCGCCGATCTCGATTTTCGCCTTGTCGCCCCCGCCCATCCGCCGCGCCAGGCCGCCGGCGAGCACGAGGCCGAAAGTGGGGGGTGCGTTATTCATTGTGCATGGCCGCGTGCATAGCCGTCTGACGTCAATCTATGGCGCGGCGGGCGGGATTTCACCCCGGCCCGGCAAAACCGTGATCCGCCAGACGGGTCGGCCTTTGGCGCGCACCAAGGCGCATAATCGGTTGCGGCCGACCATTCGCACCGGCCGGTGGGGGCCGCGGCGCCGGATGCGATCTCCTCACGGAGCAGCCCGGACGGACCGTATCTGGCCGGCACGACATGACCGAAGGTCACCTTGCACGCCCTCGGCGAGGTCGCCGAACCCACCCCGCCGCATAAAGCTGAATGGTTTCTACCGCCGGGACCATCACAGCGCGCTCCCAGAGCACAACAGGACAAGATGAACGAATTCGACCACGATCGGCGCCAGGGTCATCGGCGCTTTGAGCACGAACATAAGATACTTCATCCGCGAAAAGCGGGAGAATGTAGTCAGGGTGACGAAAGCTACTGATCAGTGCAGCTAATGTGGGGTACACGGTTGACGCGAATCGATAACTGACGACACGAGCCACACGGTCGCTTACGATAGTTTGATACCAGCTCCGCGAGCGGCAAATGGACTATGAATTTGAGCCCATCAGGCTGTTTTTATGAACCGGCTGGAAGTTTCTATGAGGTTGTGCCCCCTGTCGCGACGGCTATAGTCCGCGCGCGGGAGAGGTGGCCGAGTGGCTGAAGGCGCACGCTTGGAAAGCGTGTATACGGGAAACCGTATCGAGGGTTCGAATCCCTCCCTCTCCGCCACGGACTAAGATATTGATATTGCTGTTATTTTAGTTCTGAACGGCGCGTAAGTTTCCGTTGTTTATCCGCGAGTTTC